>CAZNNJ010000473.1:0-5001 GCA_964574305.1 uncultured Rhodospirillales bacterium
TTATCGAGGAATACCTGACAGCCGCGAGAGCGTGCCTTGATACCGCGAAGGCTGGCGGTGGGATATTAGGATATCCGGCCACGTTGCTGTTGCTTTGTGCTACGGATGCCATCGGCCACAGCGTTCTGCCAGATAACAAAGAAGCCACCCGGTTGGACGTGTTGGCACACCCTCCCTTTAGCCTACCACTGCGTGAATGCCAGATAAGGAATCTCAAGAACTGGTATCGGCATTGGTTGACTCATTCCGGCTTGATCGCGCCGGGCGCGTTCCTAAGCCCCGATACTCATGGAGATCCATTCGACTTTGACATGAGCGATTCGCTAACTCTTATAAGGGTTCCGGTGTTCTACTCGGTTGTCAAAAATGCATGGGACCGGCTGGATAAGAAGACGGCTTTCAATCCGCGCCCGCAACGCGAGCGACCTGACCTATCCGCGCAGCGACCGGGATTGGTTTCAACTTTGACCCCGGCCGCTTCAGGGGTCACCTCGCATACTCCTCGACCACCCGGCGGAAAGCCCTAATTATAGCCTTTCACTCGTACCCCTGGCAGGCAGAGAGCTTCGTCTCGCCCGTCTATGAGGCCGATTGAGGTTGATCAGTCGATTCAGGGGCCTATGTCGCAAGCAACAGCGACACAGGAGAACGCCATGGCTCACTCGAAGAAATTTCAGAAGGAACTCGAGCGATGCCGCGCCATCGCGGCCGCGTTGCTGCTCGAGGATCCGAGTTCCGCGGTTCTCAAGACCGCCAAGGGATTTGTCGACAGATTGGCCCCCGGCTACCGCCGCGCGCTCGTCCGTTACCTGGATTGGTATGACGACTACGACCTCGGGGCGGAAACCGCACTTCGGATTGGCCCCAAGAATCTCTCCCCCAGAAGCGAGTATGAGACAATAGCGCAATGGCAGCAGAAGCGGCGCGGGGTCATCATGCGTCTCTGTTTCTGGGGCTGGAATCCCTATCAACTCCCAAAACCATCAGGCGTCCAACGCGAACGCGGGCGCGAGCGGGTCACGAACGAGCGTCAACCAGAACTCTAATCGAGACCGAATAGGCTGCGCTCCTGCGGCCGTCTGAGATTTCGGTCGAGCAGAACGCTCGCAACATTGCGCCAGGTCTCATCGTCGCCATCGAGCAGGGAGAGGAGAACTCCACCGGCCACGAACCGGCGGCGGTTCTCCCGCTTTTTGTCATTGGCTCCTTTGGCGGCTCTCAGCCGACCGAGGCGCGCGTCGAGTTGGTTGCGCCGGCATTCCAACTCGGCAATTCGCGCGGTTGCATCTTCCCAGCTTTTCATCGTGCATCCTTCCCACACCTGCCTGGAACATAGGGCGCTTTAGGCTTGCCGAAAGGATTTAGCGCCCTACGTCGGATCAAAAGAACGAACAAGGGCGCGACTAAGCGAACTGCGTTCGCTGGACCGGGCGGGCCGTTGAAGTGGCGATCTTTTTCCTCGCAGTCCAAACCATCAGCAGGGCTGCAGGAAGAAGCGCGACCGCCGCCGCCGCATACCGAAGCGGAGAGCGTATCCACGACGAGCGAACGGGCGAGACATTCGATTATCGGCGGCGGCAGGGTGTCGTCGGGACGGGCCTTGTCGGTTGGAGCGGGTCGCGATCATCGCTCTGGAACGCAGCGGAAACCGCCGAGCGCAAGCGAAACGCGGTTGTCGCCCGCGAATTGATCGTTGCCCTTCCGCATGAGCTTTCCCCTGCTGAACGGCAAGGCATCACGCAGGATTTCACCGTGTGGCTGTGCCGCCGACACAGCGTCGCGGGTGATTGGGCGCTACACGAACCGCCCAAGGGCGGCGACGCGCGGTCTCATCACGCGCACCTGATGATAACGGTCAGACGCGTGGATATGGACGGCGCGTTCGGTGAAAAGACGCGCGAACTCGACTTGCGGCAGTTCGGGCGGGGCCACCTGGAAGCATGGCGCGAGAAATGGGCAGAGTTGTGCTCGGAGGCTCTCCGGCGTCGCGGATTGCCCACGATCGATCACAGAAGCCACGCTCGCCAGGCGAGGGCGAACGGCAAGCCCGAGGTCTTGCCACAGGTAAAGCTCGGGCCGGCGGCGGCCCGGCTGGAGCGGAAGGGAACCGATACTGCGAGAGGCGACGAGAATCGGCGGCGGGCCACCTTCAACGCGCCGGCCTTGCGCTGGCGGGCAGATGCCGAGGCTGTGGTCAAGTTCGTTCGGGTGTCTGCCGCGACCGACGATGAAAGTGAACTGTCACAGCCGTTAGGGCGGGTGAGGGTGCGTGAATGATGGGCGTAAATTGACGCTGTGGCGTCTCGGGCCGCAGAGAAGAATGAAAGGAAGGTTAAAAAGAATAATATAAATCAATGGGTTCAGGTTGGGACATATATCGAGGGGACTATTTGAGCATCCCGACCATGATATCGATTGTGTGACGTATGCTTCGTGAAACAGACTGGATGAATCCAACTACCGGGGAGGTTGCCTCCGGGCTTTTAGTGTTGCGCGGTGCGCGTTACCCCAAAGGCATGGATTTCCTAACCATTTTTGCCAACGGTCTCACGTTGCTCGCGAATTCCGGCCTGACGGCGACCGACTGGCGCGTGCTCGCCGTTTTGATGTCCCGCCTCGACTACGGCAACGTCGCCGAGGTGAGCCAGGGAACGATCGCTGAGCAACTTGAAATTAAGCAGCCGAACGTAAACCGATCGATTCGGAGATTGATCGAACTTCGTGTCATTACCCGCGCACGTCATCCAGAAAACGCACGCCGCATCATTTACGGGCTGAATGTTTCGGTCGGTTGGAAAGGACGCGCCGGCGATTGGGCCAAGGTTGCCCACGGCTCTGCGCCCCGGAAGCGAACAGCCCCGGCAGGACCGGATTGCTATACCGGCGGGTCCGATCCGGCAGCGTCGTCAGAATTGCCCTGATAGTTTTCCGTTTCGGAAGTCAGATCACGCTTGCCGGTGATACAGCCGTGTGACACAAATCGCTCTTCCTGGACGCCGAACTCCAGGATTTCCGCCGTTTGTGGGCATGGTCTGGCTGGGAGTCCACGTCCCCCAGCCACTTCGGCCTACTCCGGAAATTCCTTAGCGGCCCTCTGCCGCCTCAGCAGCCTTGCGTCTAGCGACTGGCTCGCCTGCGATTTTGGAGCACAATCGTTTTCCGAAATCATTGACGTGGGGCGTTGGCTTGCCCATTTAGGAAAACAGAAATTTTCCTATCCCTCCGTCGCGGGCACATTGCCCCTTAAGGGAGCCAGCAAAATGAGTATCCAAACCAAGATTGAAGTGCCGGAGCAGAACGAGCTGCTGTCCCCGGCCACCCCGCCAAAGCCCAAGCGTTCGCGGGCGCTGCTCATCGGCGCGAGCCTGCTCGCCCTTTCGGGGCTCGGCTGGTTCGGCTGGGATTACTGGACCGTCGGCCGCTTCGAAGTGTCGACCGACGACGCCTATGTCCAGGCCGACAATACGACGGTCGCCCCGAAGGTCTCGGGCTATCTCGACGCCGTCGCCGTGGAGGACAATCAGCAGGTCAAGGCCGGCCAGATCCTGGCCCATATCGACGATCGCGATTTCAAGGCCGCGCTCGACCAGGCGCGCGCCAACGTGGCGGCGTCCCAGGCCAATATCGATCGCCAGAAGGCCGCGCTGGAGACCCAGCAGTCGATCATCGCGGCGGCCCGGGCCGCCGTCGAGGTCGATGCCGCCAACCAGACCTTCGCCCACCAGGACGACAAGCGCTATGCCATCCTGGCGGCAGACGGCTATGGCAGCCCGGCGAACTCGCAGCAGGGCTCCTCGCGCGTCGCCGCGCTGAAGGCCAGCATCGCGCGCGATAACGCGACGCTGACCACGGCGATCAAGCAGGTCGACCAGATCAAGGCCGATCTGGCCCAGGCCGAGGCGGCATTTGCGCGCGACCAGGCCAATCTGCATCAGGCGGAGCTGAACCTCTCCTACACGACGGTCGCCGCCGCGGTGGACGGCGTCGTCGGCAACCGTACCTTGCGCGTCGGCCAGTATGTCCAGTCGGGCACCCAGCTGATGACGATCGTCCCGCTGCAGGCGGCCTATCTCGTCGCGAACTTCAAGGAGACCCAACTGACCCATGTCCGCGCCGGCCAGCCGGTCGAGATCGAGGTCGACATGTTCCCGGGGGTAAAGGCCCACGGCCATGTCGACAGCCTCGCCCCGGCCAGCGGCCAGGAATTCGCCCTGCTGCCGCCTGACAACGCCACCGGCAACTTCACCAAGATCGTCCAGCGCATCCCGGTGAAGATCGTGCTGGACGCAGACAGCCCGCTCAAGGGCGAGCTGCGCCCCGGCATGTCGGTCGACCCGACCATCACGACCAAGCCCCAGCCGCGCACCGTGACCGCGAGCGCCAACTAACCCACGAACCCTAACGGAGTGACGACCATGTCGACCTCTGTTCAATCCGCGCCCAAAGCCGATCTCAAAGCCTGGATCGCCGTCTCGGCGAGCATGATCGGCGCCTTCATGTCGATCCTGAACATCCAGATCACCAATGCCTCGCTGCTCGATATCGAGGGCGGCATCGGCACCGGCGTCGATAACGGCGCCTGGATTTCGACCTCCTATCTGATCGGCGAGATCATCGTTATCCCGCTGACCGACTATATGAGCCGCGTCTTCTCGTTCAAACGCTACCTCAATGTGAACACGGTCCTGTTCGCCCTGTTCTCGATCGCCTGTTCCTTTACCCACGATCTGGGCTCCATGATCGTGATGCGCGGCCTGCAGGGCTTCGCCGGCGGCGTGCTCATCCCCATGGCGCTCACCCTGGTCCTGACCAAGCTGCCCAAGCCGCAGCAGCCGATCGGGCTGGCCATGTTCGCCGTCGCGGTGACCTTCGCTCCGGCGATCGGCCCGACCATCGGCGGCTACCTGACCGAGACTTACGGCTGGCAGAAGATCTTCTATGTCAACGCGCTGCCCAGCCTGATGATGGTCATCGCCCTGTTCCTGACGCTGGAAAGCCAGC
>CAZNNJ010000474.1:0-3700 GCA_964574305.1 uncultured Rhodospirillales bacterium
GATGTTCCCATTAAGCCCTTCACAAGCTTTGGTCTCGATTTCGAAGTTGGCCCCAGCCGTGGAGTTTTTCCTGGGTCATGGGGACGGGCGCGGCGGCGTTGAGGTGCTGGACGATCCGGCTCGACATCTAGAGCCGCGTCCGCCAAACCGCCTGACCGCATCATCGACGAGCAGCGCCTATGCCACGACACGCTCGATGACAGGTAGGCGAACATCGCAGCCGTCGCGCGCTTCCCGTCAGTCGAATATATCAAAGCGAATCTCGCCACTTCGCCCCATCATGTTCATCGCGGCGCGATAGGAAAAGACCATGCACGTCCCGATCGGGCTGCCCGGTGCCGGATAGTGACGGCCCGTCACCGACGCCATCGAATCGCCGGCCGCGTACAGGCCTTCGATGACGCTCCCGTCCTCCCGCAACACGCGCGCGTCTGCATCTGTCTTGAGTCCGCCCTTAGTACCGAGATCGGCCAGGCCCAGCGCGGCCGCATAGAATGGTCCTTCGATCACCGGGACCAGGCAGGGATTGGGCGAGCCCACCGGCGTCACGTCCTGCAGTCCAAACAGTTTGGGCATTTCAGTCGCGAGGTAGCGATCGTAAGGCGCTTCGCCGCGATGGAAGTCCTCATCGATGCCACTTTCGGCAAAGCGGTTGAAGCGCCCGACCGTGTCGGCAAGAGTATCAGCGGGAACGCCAATCTTCTCGGCAAGGCCGGCCAACGTCGGCGCGCGATACCACAGCCCGTAGACTTCATATTGGGCGAAATCGAGGACGGGTAACGGATTGTAGCATGCCGGCAACTTGTCTCCGAGGCAGGCGTCCCAGATCCACCAGGCGACGATGTTACTGCCCGGGCGGGTCGGCTGCGCGCGCATGGCGCGGCCGAACCGGTCGTAGGGCAATGATTCGCTGGCGAAACGCCGCCCCTCGACGTTGACCATCAGGCCGCCGTTGATTGCCGCGAGGAAGCCCGACCGGCCATTGGGTTGGATCACTCCGGGGGCCCACCAGCATTCGTCCATCAGACCGACCGTTGCGCCCGCGGCAACGCCAGCGCGAATCCCCGATCCATCGTCGCCGGGCGCGCACTGGCTGAGCCTGGAGTCCCCTTGCAGCCCATGCTGGAGGCGCATTACCTCTGAGCGCGCAAAGCCGCCGGCGGCGATCAGCACACCCCGTCGCGCCCGGATTCGAAGCGGCCCGTCCCTCGTCAGCGCCACGACGCCGACGACACGATCGCCCTCAACGATCAGTTCCTGCATCGCCGATTTAAGACGCAGTTCGACATTGCCTGTGTCGCGTATGGCGAGCAACAGGCGCGCCACTAGCGCGCGGCCGCCAGTCAGCGGTTCAGGTTCCTGCTGCCCGACGATGTCGGCCGCCATCGACAGGCGGATCCTGCCTGCCAGATCGCCCAATTCCTCGATCGCGATCGCATCTGGAAAGATATCGCGCCCGGTGGCATGGCCCGACGACGGGAAACGCTCGGCATAATAATCGGGGAACGCCATCCAGGAAAATCTGAGATGGGGGCTGCGTTCCATCGTGGCAACTACAGCGGGACCCGTACGCACAAAGGCCCGTTGCAGCGTCTTGTCGGTGTCTTCGCCGACGACTGACTGGAAATATTCAAGCGCGCGGTCGTTGCTGTCCTCCAGCCCCGCGCGCTGGCTGACAGAATTGCCCGGCATCCAGAAACCGCCGCCGGAATAAGAGGTCGTACCGCCGAACTTGTCGGTGCTTTCAAGCAGGATCACCTTGTGGCCTGCTTCGGCCGCCGCATAGGCACCCACCATGCCACCGCCACTGCCAACGACGACGACATCATATTCCTCGTTCCAGATATTTTCTTTGGTCACAAGCAATCTCCAGAAAAATGATCCGCGGTTTAGGCCAATGCCTCGATGCGGCGCATGGCATGGCGACAAAAAGCGCCGAACTCGGCCGGATCGTCGATGAAGCACGACGGCTTGATGGCGATGATGTCGCACCATTGCGAAATAAGTTTGGGGAACTGGCCTTCGAGCGTTCGATCGAAATCGGCTGGACGATCGGGAGTGTTGAAGCTCGGCACCAACCAGCCCGTCACCTCAAGATCGGCGGCTTTGCGCCCGGCGACGGACATCGCCTGTTCCAGGATGGCACGCTTCTCATCGTCGAGCGGTGCTCCCAGCATCATGCCATCCGCATAGTTCACGATACGGCGAATCGCCGGCCCGCGCAGTTCGCCGCCGATCCAGATCTTGATGCTTCCAGGCTTCGACTGAGGGGAGAAGTAGGCGTCTCGGAACTGATAAAACCGGCCATCGTGCGCCGTCGGCGTATCCCGCCACAGCTTCTGCCAGATCTCAAGATGCTCATCGAGCCGGCGTCCGCGCTCGGAGAAAGGCACCTGCAGAGCCTGATATTCCTCGTCATGCCAGCTCACCGTTGGCAGGACAGTCACCCGCCCATCGGTCAGCAGGTCCAGCGTGGTTAGATCCTTAGCGAGCGTGATCGGGTGGCGAAGCGGCGCGATCAGCGCGCAGGCCATGATCCGGATCGTCGAGGTGACGGCGCCGAGCGCGGCAAGCTTGATAAGCGGGCTCGGCCCGTTCGTGTCGGGGTCTGGCATTCCAGGAAAGACAAACTGGCGCGGGTTATCGGGCCGCCCGAGCGCGCCGGCGCTCGACCCCATCACGACATGCTCGCTGACGAAGAGCCCGTGAATGCCTTCTGCCTCCGCGATCCGCGCCAATTCCAGATGGCGACGCTCGTCAGCAGGGGCAATCATGGTGAACAGCTCGCTCATGGCGATGATCACCTTGGGCTTGCGGCCATTCAAATTCATGTCAGGACTCTGGAAAGAGGAAAAGGAAAAGTCGACGCTAGGCTGCGGCCGGTTCCGCCACATCGGGCGCAGGTTCCGGCTTCCACACGTCTTTGGTGTGTTCGAGATCAACGACCTTCTTGAAGAACGCAGTCGACTGCGGGGGAATATCCGAGACGTTCATGTAGAATTGGTCGTACCACTGCCGCAGGCGATAGATCGGCCCATCGGTTTCGCTCAGCATCGGATTGTCGATACGCGCTTTGTTCTTCCAGATATCGACGTCCTGGAAGGTGGAAAAACGCAGCAACTCGAAGTTCTCCTGATGCCGGACCTCGTTGGCGGCCTCGTCAAGCTCGGGATCCCTGCGCGTCAGCGCGCCGAGCGAAAGCCGAAACCGGTTGAGATCGATCGGAAGAATGCCAAGGAAAAGAACCGAGTGGATGACCTTGCCGCTGATCTTCCAGTAGAGCTGGTCGATCGAATAGGCTGGGCCATGCCAGGTCGATTCTGATCGTAGATCGCCATCGATCGCATCGGGCGAGCCGCGATATATTTCGTCGCGGAGATAGCGCGGCGTCCCGACGTCGCCGCCTTGCTCCATAAATTGCGTTGCCACATGCTTGTGGAACACGTTGGAGAAATAATCAGCGCCGCCGCCTTGGCGCTGCCCGTGAACGTAGAAGAAATGCGCCGGATCGGCGAGGTTGTCGATCAGCTCGCGCGGATGCGTTTCGATGATCTCGTCGCACCACAGCCAGTCGGTCCATTCGGACGAACCATAGCCCTCAAGCCCCGGCACGTGCACATCGGCCGGTGGCCCGTTTCCCTCCTGAACTTGCCCAACGACAAGCCGACCCATATTTCGCTCCGCTACGTCCGGGGCATCG
>CAZNNJ010000474.1:3710-5001 GCA_964574305.1 uncultured Rhodospirillales bacterium
GGCCGGTGGCGCGTTTCCTTCCGGATCGTGCCAAACGACAAGCTGACCGTTCACCACTTTCGACGGCCAGGCGCGCGTGCGATCGGCTGGAACCCGTTTGCCGTAGGGCACCGCCGCGCAAGCGCCATCACTTGCCCAGCGCCAGTCATGGAATGGGCAGGCGATGGTATTGCCGACGATCCGCCCCTCGGACAGATCCCCGCCCAAGTGCAGGCAATAAGCGGTGAGGACCGCAAGCTCTCTGTTTTGAAGTTCGAAAACGACCAACTTCTTGCCAAACGCATGCACGCCATGCGGCCTCCGGCCCCGGAAATCGCGCGCAAGCCCCAAGCAATGCCAGCCTCGAGCATAACGATCCGGCAACGGAGCAGCCCGGATTTCCCGATACGCAGGACGCTGCTTCGTCATTGTCCTTTCGTCTTTCATCGAAATTTCACCACCCCGTTGCTAACTACGTATTTACGGTAACGTAATTACCGTAAATGGCAACGGGCGGTCAAGGCGTTACCTCCAAGCGCCGGGAAGAAGGACGTAACGGGCCAATAGGCTCCCGGCCGGAGAGCCCATGATCCGGGCCCGACGACGGGCGGGGGCAAGGACCATCCTCCGCGTCCCCTGCGAGAGCGCCGCCCCCGACACTTCTGTATTAGGCGCAACCCCGAAGTCCGCCACCGAACCAAAGCTCGTCCATGAGACGATAGCTGGTGCGAAGTGCCAATAATCGCGTTACCCGCGCCACTTGCGGGCGCGTCCCCGCGGGAAGAATCCCGATAACATGTTCCGCGGAAGTTCGCCGAAATACGCTCAAGAACGATTCGAGATCGGGGAAACGGTGGGGGATTGAGCCGGTACCCTGTTGATAAACCTTATTTCGTCTTCGCCCTCCGAAGGCAGAGGTCCGTATGTTGTGGATGCTCATTGGTGGATCTTCTGAATTCGGCAAAATCGAACCAGCGAGCGCCCGGGATACAAAAATGTGCGCCGATCACGACCTCTCAACTGTCAACTCTTTTTCTTTCGCTCCACCGCTTTTTCAGCAACCGGCGCTGGGAAGGCGAATAAGTCAGCAATCGGTTCCGGTTGCCGCGGCGGTGGTGCCGGAGGCGCGGAAGCAGCGGTCCCCGGTTTCCGCTGCTTTCCCTTCTGAGGAGCAGGCTTGAGTGCCGCTACCGAGATTCCGCCGAGCAGGGTCTCCCAGGAAACTGTCTCAGTCCTGCCCGTCTGCTCCCGTTCTAGCTCCGCAAAACGCGACGGCAGAGGGGAAACGAGAAACACGACGTCGGGCAGATCG
>CAZNNJ010000475.1:0-4992 GCA_964574305.1 uncultured Rhodospirillales bacterium
TGCCAGCGCCATGCCGCGCCGTGCCGCCAGTCCGGCCAGCGCCGCGCGGATTGCCGTGTTGGCCGCCACGCCGCCGGCGACGACCAGTGGCCGGCCCGGGCCGTGCCGTTCCTCGAACATGTCGATGGCGCGGCGGGTGCGGTCGACCAGCGCGGCGGTGATTGCGGCCTGGAAGGATGCGGCGAGATCGGCCTTCGTCTGCTCATCCAAGGGATGTTCGGCCGCCAACTGGCGCAGCGCGGTCTTGAGGCCGGAGAACGAGAAATCGGCGTTGGGCCGGCCCAGCATCGGCCGGGGCAAGGCGAAGCGCGCCGGATCGCCTTTCGCCGCCGCCCGCTCCAGCGCCGGCCCGCCGGGGAAGCCCAGCCCCAGCAGGGCAGCCGCCTTGTCGAAGGCTTCGCCGGCGGCATCGTCGATGGTGGTGCCCAGGCGGCGATAACGGCCGACGCCTTCGACATCCAGCAGTTGGCAATGCCCCCCCGAGACGAGCAGCAGCAGATAGGGAAATTCCAGCGGCGCGTCGGCCGGTGCGGTCAGCCGCGCGGTCAGCGCATGTGCCTCCAGGTGGTTTACCGCGACGAAGGGCTTGCCGGCGCTGGCGGCGATCGCCTTGGCCGTCATCACGCCGACGATCACCCCGCCGATCAGACCGGGCCCGCCGGTCGCGGCAATACCGCCGATGTCGGCAAGGTTCACTCCGGCATCGGTGAGCGCACGCCCAATCACCGCGTCCAGATACTCCAGATGCGCCCTTGCCGCGATCTCCGGCACCACGCCGCCATAGGGCGTGTGGGCCGCGATCTGGCTGTGCACGACATTCGACAGAATATGCCGGTTGCCGTCGACGATCGCCGCCGCAGTCTCGTCGCAGCTCGTCTCGATGCCCAGCATCAGTAAATTTCCGCTCATTCCGCTTGTTTAAGCCCTTTCGCCGACATGGGTCGAGGTCCTAAAGGATAGGGATGACCAGACAGCTCAAAATCGGGACGCGCGGCAGCCCGCTGGCGCTCGCCCAGGCGACGATCACCCGGGACCTGCTGATCCGCTCCGGCCTCGTCGCCGAAGATGCGATCGAAACCGTGATCATCAAGACCAGCGGCGACCGCATCCAGGACCGCAGCCTTGCCGATATCGGCGGCAAGGGCCTGTTCACCAAGGAGATCGAGGAGGCGCTCGCCGACGGCCGCATCGACATGGCGGTTCATTCGCTGAAGGACCTGCCGGCCTGGATGCCGGACGGGCTTGGTCTCGCCGCCGTCCTGCCGCGCGCCGATCCGCGCGACGCGCTGCTCTCGCCGGTCGCGACCAGCATCGACACGCTGCCCAAGGGCGCCCGCATCGGCACCTCCAGCCCGCGGCGCAAGGCGCTGCTGCTCAACCGCCGGCCCGACCTCACCATCGTCGATTTCCGCGGCAATGTCGGGACCCGTCTGGCCAAGCTCAAGGCGGGTGAGGTGGACGGCACGATGCTCGCAGTGGCCGGCATGGCCCGGCTGGGCGTGGAGGCGGAGCATTATCCGATCGATCCCGCCGAGATGCTGCCCGCCGCCTGCCAGGGCGCCATCGGGCTCGAAACCCGGCTGAACGATGACTGGGCGAGGTCGCTGTGCGATGCCATCGGCCACAGGGAATCGGCCATCGCCGTCACCGCCGAGCGGGCGTTCCTGGCAGAGCTCGACGGTTCCTGCCGCACGCCGATCGCCGCTCTGGCGACCATCGCTGGCGACATGGTGCGGCTGGAAGGACTAGTGGCACGTCCCGACGGCACGGCCATTGTCCGGGTTGAGGAACAGGCAGCGACGGGCGACGCGGCCCGGCTGGGCGCGGAGGCCGGGCGCAGGATCAAGGCCGATATGCCGCTGGACTTCTTCATCGCCGCGGAACTGTCTCATTAGATGACCGGCCTGATCGTTATCACCCGGCCGCGTGATGAGGCGGAGGGGCTGGCCACCGAGCTCACCGCGCGCGGCTATGACACGCTGGTCGAGCCGATGCTGCGGATCGTCCAACTGCCGGCCGCGATCCCGGATCTCGGCGCCTATCGCGCTCTGATCTTCACCAGCGCCAATGGCGTGCGCAGCTTTGCCGAACGATCCGATGATCGGTCCTTGCCGGCCTATGCCGTGGGCATGCGCACCGCCGATAGTTTGCGCAAGGCGGGCTTCACCGATGTGCGCGGCGCCTCGGGCGATGCCGGGCTGCTGGCCGCGTTCATTGGCGAGACGCTCGGGAATACCGGCCCCGTGCTGCATGTTGCGGCGAAGGAGGTCGCGCGCGACCTGGAGCCGTTGCTGACGCCGGCCGGCATCGCGGTCGATGCCCTGGCGCTTTACGAGGCCGTCCCGGCCCAGGAGCTCTCGAAGGCCTTGGTCGATGCCCTGTACGCGTGTACGATAGACAGCGTACTATTCTTCTCGGTACGTACGGCGGCGACTTTCGGAACCTTGCTTAACAAACACGGTTTGGCAGAGATGATCACCTCCCTATCCGCGCTGTGCCTCAGCGACCAGGTCGCGGCCGAGGCCGGGAAACTGCCTTGGCGCAAGGTGATGGCGGCTTCCGAACACTCCACGCAATCATTGATCGCCTTGCTGCCGCGCGCGGATGCCATTGGACGGGATGCCGGCAATGGACGGATTGCCGGGCGTGGACCGTTAAGGCCAAGCCACCGGCCCAACCCGGCGCCACACAGCACCCTTCCGCGGGCTTTGCCCGCTTGGCACCAAAGCCGCCCTTTCCGGGCACACCCGCCAGGGCTGGAAGAAACGCGGCATCATCCCCCAGGTCCGCCATGCCGACATACTGGCCGCCGCGGTGCGCGAGAACATCGCCATCGATCCTGCCGAGCTCGCAGCGACCGACCCCACGCCGGCCCCGGCGCCCAAGCCGGAGCCCCGCCCGGCCGTCGAGCCGGTTCCCGAGCCGCCGCCACAGTCCGTTGCCCCGCAGCCCGTCATGAGTGAGCCGATCGTCGTGCGGAAGAATGGCGCCGTCGCCTATATCGCCGTTGTCCTGGCGCTCGCCATCGGTGTCGCCGGCGCGGGGGCTGCTTATATCGGTTGGCAATATTACCTGCAGCCGCTGGAGGCCAGGGTTGCCGCGCTCGAGGCCCGGCCAGGTGCCGGCAATACCGACGATCTCACCCGCCGCATCGCCAGGCTTGAAAGCCAGTCCGGCCAGCCCGCGCCTGCGGCTGCCCCCGTCGCCGGAGCGCCCGCGCCCGGCGGAACCGATAACGACCGGCTGGCGGCGCTGGAGAAGCAGCTGGGCGAGCTCAAGACCGGTTCGGCGCAGAGCGAACAGCTGGCCAAGGGCCTCTCCGACCTTCAGATCGCCGCCGGCGGGCGCGAGCTGCTGGCCCAGTCGATCCGCGATATCCAGTCCAGCCAAGCGGCGACCCAGGGCTCGGTCGAGCGGCTGAACGGGCAAGTGACCAGCCTCGGCGGCCGGCTCGACAAGGTCGATGCGGCGCTGGCCGACCGGCGCCAGCAGGCACTGCGCGCCGAGGCGACGATCCTCGCGGTCGGGCAGCTGCGCGCGGCGCTGGCGGCCTCCAAACCTTTCGCCAAGCAGCTCGCCGCGGTCCGCGCCATGGTGCCGGGCGACGGGGACATCAACGGCGTGCTCGACCAGATGCAGCCCTATGCCGATAGCGGGGTCGAGACCAGCGACGACCTGACCCGGGACTTCAACCGGCTCGCCCCGAACCTGGTGCGCACCGCCGTGGTCGGCGACGGGCGGAGCTGGTGGCGGCAGGCGCTTTATCACATCGAATCGGTCGTCTCGATCCGGCGTACCGGGGCCGATGCGCCGGGCGATTCGACCGGCGCGGTGGTCGCCCGTGCCGAGGCCAAGCTGGACGAGGACGACCTGCAGGGGGCGATCGCCATGCTGCAGGGGTTGAACGGCGCCGCGGCCGATCTCGCCTCGCCCTGGCTCCACGATGCCCAGCATCGGGTCGCGGTCGACGCCGCCGAATCCGATCTCAGCCGGATCGCGATCGGCCGCGTCTCCACCGGCACGTCCACCGGTGCCGGAACCGCGCCGCCAGCCTCCCCATCTTCCGCACCATCACCCGCACCGCCGGCGGACCCCAAATGATCCGGGGCCTGTGGTTCTTCTTCCAGCTGGCAGCCGTCATTGTCGTCGCGGTCTGGCTCGCCGAGCAGCAGGGGTCGGTGTCGATCGAGTTCCATGGCTGGCTGATCGAGACGACAGTCGGGATGCTGATCTTCTCGGTGCTGATCGCGGCGGTGGCGGTCATCCTGGCTTGGCGGATCCTGCGCAGCATCCTGGGCACGCCGCATGCGATCGGCCGCTTCCGCCATCATCGCCGCCGCAACCGGTCCTATGTCGCGCTGGTGAAGTCGCTGGCGGCTTTGGCCTCGGGCGAGGGTGTGGCGGCGCTGCGCCATGCCAGCGAGGCCGAGGCGATCGGTGAGCCGGCGCTGGGCCATCTGGCGGCGGCCGAGGCGGCTGAGATGGCCGGCGACGATGCCCGCGCGGAAGAGGAATATACCCGGCTTGCCGACCGGCCCGACACGATGATGATCGGGCTCAAGGGCCTGACCGGCCTGGCCGAGCGCCAGGGGCATCTCGCCCAGGCGCTGGAGCATGTCCGCCGCGCCCGCAAGCTGGCGCCCCGCAGCCCCTGGGCCGTCGCCAAGCTGTTCGCGCTTGAGGAGCGCACCGGTGCGCTGGACCAGGCCGAGCGTACCCTGGCGGATGCGTCCAAGCTGGGCGCGGTGCCGCCGACCGAGGCCAACCGAATGCTGGCCGGCCTGCTGCTGCGCCGTGCCAATGAAGCCGCGGCGGCGGGCAACGAAGCCGGGGCGCTCAAGGATGCCGAACGCGCGAATGAGCTCGAACCCACCCTCACCAAGGCAGCGATCCTGGCGGCGCGGCTGTTGGCGCTTGCCGGCCGGACGCCGGCGGCGGAGCGCGTCCTCACCCGCGCCTGGTCGGCCGCGCCGGATACGGAAACTGCGCGGG
>CAZNNJ010000476.1:0-4979 GCA_964574305.1 uncultured Rhodospirillales bacterium
TTCCAGCGCATTGCTCATGAAGAACGAGGCGTCGACCGGCTCGCCGAAGACATTGTTCCAATCGACATTGATGTCGACCAAGCCATAACCCGGCTCGGTACCGAACGGCTCGATGTCCGAAGTCGCATACTGGATGCGGCCGGTGTGAACATAGCTCGCCTGGACCGAGATGTCGCCGGCTTCCTCGGGAACGAACGGCAGGTGATAGCGGGCGGCGAAACTGAACTTGTTCTTCGGCGTGAACGGATACGGCAGGTCTCTTTCGTCGCCGACCGTCGGGATGATGAACTTGTCATAGCGGGCATGGATGTAGGTCCAGCTGCTGTTCAGCTCCAAATCCTTGAACGGGATCAGAGTTCCCTCGAACTCCATACCCTCGATCGTCGCATCGCCGTTGGCGATCAAGGTGGTCGCCTGTCTCGGCGCCGGCGGCTTCAGCAGCGAAACCAGGACGCCCACCGCGCGCTGAGCGTTGCGGTATTCGTCGTGGAAGCCGTCGATATTGGTCCGCAGCTTCATGCCTTCGATGTTCCAGTCGGCCTTCATGCCGATCTCGACGTCGGTGACATATTCGGATTCGTATTTGATCGAGAAAGGCGGCGAACCAGCGCCGTTGAACCCGCCGCTCTTAAAGCCGCGGCTGGCCTTGGTATAGACCAGCAGATCGGGGTCTATCTGATAGTCGAAGCCGGCCGTCCAGGTCGGCGCCTGGAATTGATGGCTCGCCTCGATACAGGGGGTGCAGCCTGTGTTGAACAGGAAGGGCCCGCCGGGCCCGCCGTCAGGCTGGGTTTTGTCCGGGCCAGGGAGGAAGATGTCGACGGTCTGATAGTTGCTGTTGCTGGAGAAATCCCATGTATAGCGAAGGCCGCCGGTGAATTTCAGCCCCTCAAGCACATCGGAAATGCCCGACATGTCGTAGGTGCCTTGCAGGAAGACTGCCTCAGTCCGCTGCGTGATTCCTTCCGGCCCGAGGGCATTCTGGCCCTGGCCATTGGAATGGACATGGATCGGCAGGATGAACGGCGAATGGGGGGTGCCGACCGTGTCCGTGCCGAGCAACGCCTCGGTCGTGCCGCCCGGATGCAGGAATTCGTAGAATGCACCCGCGATCCAGCTCAGCTTCCCGTCCAGGGACTTGCCCTGGAGCTGAAGCTCGTCCGAGTACTGGACGTTGCTCAAGTTCCAATTGTTCGGCGTGATGAAATCGATGACTGGCAGGTTCATGCCGTCCAGGTCGTATCGCAGCAGGTTCTTCAGCACGCGATAGCCGAAGATGTTCTTGACGGTGATGTTGTCGGTGAGATCGTATTTCGCGATGTCGGTGATGCCGTAGCTGTAGGTCTTGTCGAGCCCGCCAAGCCCCGGCGTCGTGAAGGTGCCCCGCGGGCCGGCCAGGGCCTGGTTGGCCAACTGCTGGGCCGGTATGGCGCAGGGAGCCGGCGCCGTCGGGCAATAGGTCTGGACGAACGTCGTTTCCTTGCTCGCATCGCCGTTCGGGTCGCGGTAGGAATTGATCGCCTGGAGCACGATGCCCGTGCCGTTGGTGTGGGAATAGAGCGAGTCGTAGACGAGATAATTTTCGAAATCGTCGGTCGGCCGGCAGGTCACGCCCAGCCGGAACGACCAGTAGTGCCGGGTGTCCAGGTCTTGCCCGGTCGGGAAGGCGTGGGTGAAGCCGCTACGGTGGTCGATGCGGAAGGCGGCCGGCACCATCAGCGTGTCGGAGATGATCGGGATATTGAGTGCGCCTTCCTCGGCATGCAGGTTGTAGTCGCCGAAGGACGCCTGAATATAGCCCTCGTAATTGTTCGTCGGCCGCTTGGGCTCGAACAGCACGGCGCCGCCCGTCGTGTTGCGGCCGAACAGCGTGCCCTGGGGACCGCGCAGGACCTGGAGGGTGTCGAGGTCGAAATAGATGCCGGGCCCCGAGCCGAAGAACGGCACTTCGGCGAAATAGGTGACCACACCGGGCGATCCGCCCTGGCCGCCGTTGGGGCCCTGGCCGCGCAAATAGAACACCTGTTCGTCGCGGGTCTCCTGCGACGACACCAGCGCGGGAACGAAGTGCGCGAGGTCCGACGCGCTCTCGATATGCTTTTCTTCCAGCGCCGCCGGAGTAAGGGCGGTGACCGCCACCGGAACGCTTTGCAGCTTCTCTTCTTTGCGGCGGGCAGTGACGACGATCTCCTCCAGGTTGCCCACCGACGCGGCCGGCTGGTCCGCCTGCGCGAAAGCGGGCGCCGGCTGGACCAGCGAGAACAGGCTGGCCGTGCAGGCGAGCGCGAGCGGAATCCGGAGCTTCATCTTTGTCCTCCCTTGTGGCGGCGGTGCCGCCTTATGGCTTATCGAACGCAGTCGTATGATTAGGGGCAAGCTATATCGCCCGCCCGACCGCGTCAATTTCTCTTTGCGAGGGTTGGAAGATGGCTCCGGAGTGAGGCGCTCAGGCCCCCAGGAAATCCCGCTTGCCGATCTCGACACCGCACTGGCGCAGCAGCGCATAGGCGGTGGTGATGTGGAAATAGAAGTTGGGGATGGCGAAGGTCAGCAGATATTGCTGGCCAGTGAAGGTCATCTGGCCGTCGCGCATCTTGAGAACGACCTCGCGATCCTCCGAGCCGTCGATCTGCTGGGGCGTGAAGCCGGCGAGATATCTGTCGGTCTTCTCGCAGCGTTCCTTGAGCTGGGCGAAGGTCGTCTCATGGTCCTCCCAGGACGGCACTTCGACGCCAGCCAGCCGGGCGGCGGCCGACTTGGCCGTGTCGGAGGCGATCTGGACCTGGCGGGCCAGCGGGAACATGTCGGGATAGAGGCGGCACTGAATCAGCGCGGTATGGTCGATCTTGCGCGCGTTGGCGTGCTCCTCACCCTTGGCCAGGATTCTCGCCAGGGCCATGATCTGATGCCGGAAGGCCGGGATCGAGGCCTGATACATCGTGAGAGACATTTGGTGACTTCCCCGTTTGTGAGGCCGTCCCACTAGCATGCCGCCTGCACCGGCGCGAGGCCTACCAGCGGTCGCCCCGGTAATAGCCGTAGCCGTAACCGTACGGACGCCCGTAATAATGGTAGTAGCCATAGGCCGGCGCCGGCGCCGCATAGACATAGGGGCGCGGCCCGTAATAGCCCGGCGCGACATAGCAGCCGGTCAGCCCGGCGGTCGCCGCGGCGAGCGCGGCGCAGGCGGCGTATTTCTTGAGCTTCAGGACCTTTTCCATAACCCACCTCGTCGTCGAAGGGCCGAACCGATGGCCGGCCTGACTTTGAGGATGGGAAACGATTCAGGCAGGTTCGTGGCCCTGCCAAGGTCCTATCAAGGCACGTTCAATAGCCCCGGAACAGCGCCGCCAGCGCCAGCCGGGCCGCCGCCAGCCGCCGCGGCTGCCGTTTCTCCAGCGCGATCGGGTCCCACCCGGCCTGTTCGAGAACGCCGAGATACATCCGCCCGAGCTCGATCAGCAGCGCCGGCGACCGCGTTTTCCTGGGCAACATGCGGATCAGCCTGCGCGCAGCGGCGAAATCCGTCCGCGCCCGCTCGCCCAGGTCGCGGATGATATCGGTGAAACCCGGTTCGGGCTTGAGGTCGAACAGGCGGCTGACACGCACTCCGGCCTGCTCGAGCCTGTCGGCCGGCAGGTAAAGCCGATGCTGGCGGGCATGGAACGGCACCGCGCGCAGCAGGCCGGTCAGCGCCCAGCCCCTGCCCGCCAGCCGCGCGATCTCAGCCACGTCTCCGCCGGCACCGGCAATCCGCAAGGCGATCGCCAGGACCGGCGCGCCGGTCCCCTCGGCATAAGCAAGCAAGGCCGGAAGATCGGCGGGCGGATCGCGCTCAAGATCGAATTCGCGCGCATCGATCAGCGGATCGAAGGCCGCCCGGTCGATCCCGGTGGCGCGCATCGCTGCGCCAAGTGGGCGGGCAATCTCATGCGCGATATCCTGGCCGGCCTGGAGCTTGTCGAGCGTGTCGCGCCACCATTGCAGCCGCATCTGCCCGATCAGCGGCTCGGTCACCACCTCGCGCACCTTGGCAAGCTCGATATTGAAGGCATAGAGCGCAAACAGATGCTCGCGCGCCGCCGCCGGCGCGAAAATCGCGGTCAGGAAGCGGTCATGATCGTACAGGCGCACCTGCCCGGCGCAGTAGGATAGACTTGTCACAATTGCGGTTTCACCGGTTCGCCCGCTTTCAAACTGTTGATATCTCGCAACGGTTGGCCGACAATCTGCGCATAAGCGGCGGGAGTCGTCGGGATATCAAGGGAGCTAACAAAATGGCAAATTTTCTAGGGAACCTGCACCGGGCGCTGGCGCTCGGCGTTGTCCTTTTGATCGTGGTCATTGCCGTATTGCACCGGGACGCCATCGGCGCCGGACCGCAATGGGCCGATTATTTCGTCATCTATCTGCATATTCTGGCCGGCGTCCTGTGGATCGGCCTGCTCTGGTATTTCAACTTCGTCCAGATTCCGACCATGCCGAAAATCCCGGCTGAACTCAAACCGGGCGTCTCCAAGCATATCGCCCCGGCGGCCCTGTTCTGGTTCCGCTGGGCCGCGGCCTTCACCATCCTGTTCGGCCTGGGCGTCGCCCAGATGAAGGAGCCCGGCGGCATCGTCGGCGTGCTGACCTTCTCGCCCGGCGTGGTGACGATCGGGCTCGGCATGTGGCTCGCCATCATCATGGCCGCCAATGTCTGGTTCATCATCTGGCCGAACCAGAAGAAGGCGCTGGGCATCGTGGCGGCCGACGACGCGACCAAGGCCGCGGCGGCACGCATCGCCATGGTCGCCTCGCGGACCAACACGGTGCTTTCGATCCCCATGCTCTATTTACTGGTCATGCAGGGCGGCGGCGGCGGGTGATCCTTCCGCCGTTGCAAAGTTAAGGGGGGCGGAAACGGCCCGTTGTTCCGGGCGCGGGTCGCCGATCGCCTGCGCATGCCGGCGGCGTACGCCTTCGATTTCGGACCGGTG
>CAZNNJ010000477.1:0-4972 GCA_964574305.1 uncultured Rhodospirillales bacterium
CCGGGCGGCCCCACCAGGATGACGATCTCGCCCTTGGGCTGCGGCGCGTCACGGTAATGCGCGGCGAGGCTGCCCAGAGTATCGCGCCGGACCTCCTCGAACCGCTTGGTCAGCTCCCGCGCCACGGCAGCCGGGCGCGGCCCCAGCATCTCGGCCATATCCTCGAGCGCCTTGGCCAGCCGCTGCGGCGCCTCATAGAAGATCAGTGTGGCCGGCACCGCCGCCAGGGTGCGGATTTCGGTGCGGCGGGCAGGCGATTTGGGCGGCAGGAAGCCGGCGAACAGGAAGCGGTCGCTGGGCAATCCGGAAAGGACCAGCGCGCTCAGCAGCGCCGAGGCGCCGGGAGCGGCGGTGATGGGAATATCCTCGGCGATAGCGGCCTCGACCAGCTTGTAACCGGGGTCCGACACGAGCGGCGTGCCGGCGTCCGACACCAGCGCCACGATCTCCCCCTGTTTCAGCCGGCCGAGCAGAATTGGACGCATGCGGGCGGCATTGTGCTCGTGATAGGCCAGCATCGGCGTCTTGATGCCATAGGCCGACAGCAGCCTGGCCGTTACCCGCGTATCCTCGCAGGCGATGACCGCCGCGTCGGCCAGGCTGTCGATGGCGCGCTGGGTCATGTCGCCCAGATTGCCGATCGGGGTCGCGACGATGACCAGGGTGCCGGGCGACAGCCTTGATTTACTTGTGCGGGTCGGCTCGCTACCTTCGGCCCGCTTCGCCTCCTCCGGAGATCGCATGGCCCGGCATCCCTTTCGCACAGTCGTCCTGAGCGCCGCCTTCGGGCTGGCGCTCGCAACCCAGCTGTCGGGCTGTACCGCGCCTGAGCCGCAGCCGCAACCCATTGTGACCGCGATGCCGCCGGTCGCCACGCCCTTGCCGGCAGCGCCACTGCCGGTCCCGCAGCAGGCCGCGCCGACGCCGCTCCAGACGGTCACCGACGGCCGCGCCAAGGTGGCGCTGCTGGTGCCGCTGACCGGCCCCAACAGCACGGTCGGCCAGGCGATGCTGGACGCCGCCAACATGGCGCTGTTCGACGTCTCGACCGACATCGCCCTGCTGCCGCGCGACACCGGCAGCACGCCCGACGGCGCCAGCGCCGCGACCAGCCGCGCCATCTCGGAGGGGGCCGGCCTGATCCTGGGTCCGGTCTTCGCCGGCGAGGCCGGGCGTGTCCGTGACGGGCTGAACGGCAGCCCGGTGAGCGCCATCGTCTATTCGACCGATGCCAGCGTCGCCGGCGGCAATGTCTTCGTCATGGGTTTCCTGCCGGCCCTGCAGGTCGACCGGGTCGTCGGCTTCGCCAAGTCGCGCGGCATGACCAAGCTGGCCGCCCTGGTGCCGGACAATGCCTATGGCGTGGCGGTGACCGCCGAGATCCAGGCGCTGCAGGGCCGGCTGGGCCTGGCGCCGCCGCGCATCCTCAAGCTCTCCCGCGACGTGAAGGGTGAGCTCGCAACCCTGGCCGACGATCCGCCGCAGATGCTGCTGGTGGCGCTGGGCGGCGACCAGCTGGTGAATATCGCACCGGCCATCGGCGAATTCGCCCAGGCTCATCCGCTCCAGCTGCTGGGCACGGGCCTCTGGGCCGACGATCCCAACCTGTGGCAGGTGCCGGCGCTGGCCGGCGGGTGGTATGCCGCGCCGGAACCGGGGAACTTCAACCAGTTCGCAACGCGCTTCCAGACCACCTACAACTACAAGCCGCCGCGCATCGCCACCCTGGCCTATGACTCGGTGGCGCTGGCCGCCTGGGTGTCGCGCGGGGCGGCGGCCAATCTCAACCCGTTCAGTCGCGATGTCCTGCTGCAGGCGAACGGTTTTATCGGTATCGATGGCGGATTCCGTTTCCTGCCGACCGGTCTCAGCGAACGTAACCTGGCGGTGCTGGCGCTCGGCACCGACGGTCCGACCGTCGTCGACGCAGCCCCGCCCAATTTCCAGCAGCTGGGCCAGTAGCCTAAAGGCGGGGCAGCACCTTCTCGACGAAAAGCTTCAGCCCCTTCCAGCCCCATTCGGGGCTGAGGCCGCCCATCAGCGGGTGGAGCGCGAAAGACGGCATCGATTTGACCATCTCCACGCATTGGTCCGGCGTGACGATGAGATAGCCGCCGCCGGCCCTGATCTCGTCGATCGATTTGACGGTCGCGAAGCGCCCGTCGGTGCCCGCCGCCTCGACCCATTCGCCGTAAGAGTTGGTCTCATGCATCGCATGCGGGCCGATCGCCTGCCAGGCCGCCTCGACATCCTCGGCGACATAGACGAAGCCGGGGCTGGACGGGCGGAAGGGCAGCGGGTTCTTGCCCTGCGCCTTCGCCGTGTCGAAGAAGATCTGATAGAGGTCTGCCCGGTGGGTGATGAAATGGTCGGCCAGCCGGCCGGCCCGCCTGGCCGCCGGCGGCGCCGAGCCGCCCATCCAGATCGGCGGATGCGGCTGCTGATAAGGGCGCGGCGTGATCCGCGCCTTGCGGCCGCGATACTCGAACGGCTCGCCGGTCCAGGCGGCCTTCAGCGTCAGGATCGTCTCCTCGGTCAGCGTGCCGCGATCCTTCATGTCCTTGCCGAACATGTCGAACTCGAACGGCACATAGCCGCCGGCAACGCAGACATCGACCCGCCCCTTGGAGAGATTGTCGAGCACCGCGATATCTTCAGCCAGGCGCAGCGGATCGTGCAGCGGGGCGATGATCGCCAGGAACTGGAATCGCACCTTTTCAGTCCGCGCCGCCATCGCCGCCGCCAGCACCAGCGGCGAGGGCATATAGCCGTCCGACACGCCATGATGCTCGGAGATGGGCACAGCATTGAAGCCGTTGCGGTCGCAATATTCCGCCATGCCGACCGCTGCCTCGTACAGCTCAGCATGCGAGGCGCCGCCGGGGAATGCGCGCATGTCGAAGCGGATCGAAAGGTGAGTCATGGTTCGGCCTTCATTGTGTGCGGACCGACTTTAGCGGCGCGCCCGGAGGATGAAAGCTTCAATTGCCGTCAAAACACGGTTCTGTTAGCTCAGCTTCCGGAATGCGCCGCCCTTTCTTCCTTTGCCTGATCCTCGCCGCACTGGCTTTGGCCGGCTGCGGCTCCCCGACGCTCGACCTCGCCGGCTATCCCGACGCCCAGTATGATCGGCTTTATCGCGATGGACGCCTGGGCGACGATAAGGGGCTGATGTCGTTCGACCTCAGGAAAGCCTGGCGCGGCGTGGCCGATACTGGCGATACGACCAGATAATGTGCTTTATGCAGACGCCGCCCGTTGGCAGGCATTAGCGGCGGTCGTTCTTAGGATTCAGGTTCAGTTATTATGGCGCGTTACAATTTCCGCGAGACCGAGGCCAAGTGGCAGAAGATCTGGGCTGAGCGCGACAGCTTCCGCGCCACCGAGGATACGTCCAAGCGCAAGGCCTATGTGCTGGAGATGTTCCCCTACCCGTCCGGCCGCATCCATATGGGGCATGTGAAGAACTACACGATGGGCGACCTGATCGCCCGCGTGCGCCGGGCCCAGGGCTATAACGTGCTGCATCCGATGGGCTGGGACGCGTTCGGCCTGCCGGCCGAGAACGCCGCCTTCCAGAACAAGGTCCATCCGGCGGTCTGGACCCGCCAGAATATCGACGGCATGCGCGAGCAGCTGAAATCGATCGGGCTGACCATCGACTGGAGCCGCGAGGTCGCGACCTGCGAGCCCGATTACTACAAGCACGAACAGGCGATGTTCCTGGACTTCCTGGAGGGCGGCCTGGCCTATCGCCGGGAAAGCTGGGTCAACTGGGACCCGGTCGAGAACACCGTGCTGGCCAACGAGCAGGTGATCGACGGCCGCGGCTGGCGCTCAGGCGCTCCGGTCGAACGGCGCAAGCTGTCGCAATGGTTCCTGAAGATCACCGAATATGCCGACGAACTGCTGGCCGCGCTGAAGACGCTGGACCGATGGCCCGACAAGGTCCGCACGATGCAGGAGAACTGGATTGGCAAGTCCTCCGGCGCCAGGCTGACCTTCCCGCTGGCGGGCCGCAACGACCTGGTCGAGGTCTATACCACCCGGCCGGACACGCTGTTCGGCGCGTCGTTCCTGGCAATCTCAGCCGACCACCCGCTGGCGGCGGAGCTGGCGCCCGACGATCCGGACCTGGCCGAATTCATCGCCGAATGCCGCCAGACCGGCACCAGCGAGGCGGTGATCGAGGCGGCGGAGAAGCGCGGCTTCGATACGGGGCTGAAGGCCGTCCACCCGTTCGACCCGGACTGGCAGCTGCCGGTCTATGTCGCCAATTTCGTGCTGATGGAATACGGCACCGGCGCCATCTTCGGCTGCCCGGCGCATGACCAGCGCGACCTGGACTTCGCCCGCAAATACGGGTTGACCGTGACGCCGGTGGTGATCCCGGCCGGCACCGATCCAGCGACGTTCAGCGTCGGCGATGAGGCCTATACCGGCCCCGGCGCACTGGCCCACTCCAAGTTCCTGGACGGGCGGGATGTCGAGGGCGGCAAGCAGGGCGCGATCCAGGAGCTGGAGACGCTGGGCCGCGGCTACGGCACCACCGTCTATCGCCTGCGCGACTGGGGTGTCAGCCGCCAGCGTTATTGGGGCTGCCCCATCCCGGTGATCCATTGCGAGACCTGTGGCATCGTGCCGGTGCCCAAGGCCGACCTGCCGGTGACGCTGCCGATGGACGTCAATTTCGACATCCCCGGCAACCCGCTGTCGCACCACCCGACCTGGAAGCACGTCAGCTGCCCGACCTGCGGCGGCAAGGCGGAGCGCGAGACCGACACGTTCGACACGTTCTTCGAAAGCTCGTGGTATTTCGCCCGCTTCTGCTCCCCGCACGTCGCCGAGCTGCCGTTCACGCGCGAGGCGGTGAACTACTGGCTGCCGGTCGACCAGTATATCGGCGGCATCGAGCATGCCGTGCTGCATCTGCTCTATTCGCGCTTCTTCACCCGGGCGATGTCCAAATGCG
>CAZNNJ010000478.1:0-4965 GCA_964574305.1 uncultured Rhodospirillales bacterium
TCTCGGCAACCGATTGGGCGCCGACCGGGGGGACCTTGGCGCCCAGCCGGGCCACGGGTTCGGCAAACAGCCCGCCGCCAAAGCCGATATGGACGTCGCAGGGCCCCTTGAACGGCGAAACCGAGCGCGGATCGCGGCCGAAATGGGCGGCGGCCCGATCCTTGATATAGGTCAGCCGCACCGGGTTCAGCCGGTGCAGCGGCCGGAACGGGCCGTTCGGATCCCACCATTCGGCGGAGATCCGGCTGAACTTCTCGACCTCGGCCGCATCGACGGTCCTTTGCGCGGTCATTCTACCCACACCCCAAGCTTGCACGCCTCAATTGCCGCGGAGTATGGATACGCCCCTTCGCCGCGGCAATCGCTGCTAGGGCGTCAAACTTTATTTCGTTGAGCATCGTAGCCAGTATCGTTCAAAAATTCGGCGGCACGTCGGTTGCCGATATCGACCGCATCATCCGTGTCTCGCACAAGGTCAAGGCTGAGCTCGACCGCGGCAACCAGGTCGCCGTCGTCGTTTCCGCCATGGCCGGGGCCACCAACAAGCTGATCGAGCTGTGCAGCGGCGTCAGCCCGATGTTCGACGCCCGCGAATACGACACGGTCGTGGCGACCGGCGAGCAGGTAACGGCGGGCTTGACCGCACTGGCCTTGCAGAAGCTGGGCGTCAATGCCCGTTCGTGGCTCGGCTGGCAGATCCCGATCTGCACCGACGATGTGCATGCCAAGGCGCGCATCCTGTCGATCGAGACCGGCGAACTGGAGCGGCGCATGGCCGACGGCGAGGTGCCGGTGATCTCGGGCTTCCAGGGCTTGAGCGACCGCGGCCGCGTCACCACGCTGGGCCGGGGCGCGGGCGATCTGTCGGCCGTCGCCATGGCGGCGGCGCTGAAGGCCGACCGCTGCGACATCTATACCGATGTCGAAGGCGTCTACACGACCGATCCCCGGATCGTGTCGCGGGCGCGCAAGCTCAGTAAGATTACCTATGAAGAGATGCTGGAACTGGCATCGCAGGGCGCCAAGGTGCTACAGACCCGCTCGGTCGAGCTGGCGATGAATCATCGGGTGCGCTTGCAGGTATTGTCGAGTTTCGCCGACCACACAGGGAGCGACCTTCCCGGAACATTGGTCGTCGATGAGGGTGAGATCGTGGAACAAGAAGTCGTAACCGGAATTGCCTATAGCCGTGACGAGGCCAAGGTCACCCTGCTGGGCGTGGCCGACAGCCCCGGCGTCGCCGCCGCCATTTTCGGCCCGCTGACCGATTCGGCGATCAATGTCGACATGATCGTCCAGAACGTCGCCTCGGACGGCAAGTCGACCGACATGACCTTCACCGTGTCGAAGGCCGACCTGAAGCGCGCGGTCGCTGTTTTGGAGGGCGCGCGCGACCAATTGAGCTATGATCGCATCATCGCCGATTCGAACGTGGTGAAGCTGTCGGTCATCGGCGTGGGCATGCGCAGCCACGCCGGCGTCGCCCAGCGCATGTTCAAGGCTCTGGCCGAGAAGGGAATCAACATTCAGGTGATCTCGACCTCGGAAATCAAGGTTTCCGTCCTCGTCGCCGAGGACTATACCGAGCTGGCGCTGCGGGCGCTTCACACCGTCTACGGTCTCGACGCTCCATGAATGAAGTGGCGGCCCCTCCTATTGCGGACCAGGAAAACAGCAGCCTGATGGCCGCGGCGCGCGCCGAGCTGCAGAGGCTCTGGAAGCGCGGCTGCGACTTCCTGGGGATCGATATCGCGATCCTGGGCGGCGGCATGACCTGGGTCAGCGAGCGCAACCTGGTCGCCGCCATCTCCAACGCCGGCGGCTTCGGCGTCATCGCCTGCGGGTCGATGCCGCCCGACCGGCTGGCGGCGGAGATCGAGGGCACGTTCGCGCTGACCGACCGGCCGTTCGGCGTCAACCTGATCACCATGCATCCCGAGCTCGTTGCGCTGATCGATGTCTGCGCGCGCCTCAAGGTCGGCCATGTCGTGCTGGCAGGTGGGTTGCCCCCGTCCTCCGCCGTGCGCCGGATCAAGGATTCGGGCGCCAAGGCGATCTGCTTCGCCCCCGCCCTGGTGCTGGCCAAGAAGCTGATCCGCATCGGCGCCGACGCGCTGATCATCGAGGGGATGGAGGCCGGCGGCCATACCGGCCCGGTCACCACCTCGGTCCTGGCGCAGGAGATCCTGCCGGCGATCCGCGAGGTTCCGGTCTTCGTTGCCGGCGGCATCGGCCGCGGCGAGGCGATCGCCTCCTATCTGGAAATGGGCGCAGCCGGGGTGCAGCTCGGCACGGTCTCCTCTTGCGCCACCTCATACATCGCACTTCCGAATTTCAAGAAGGCCTTCCCCCGGGCCGGGGGGCGCGGGGCGCGGCTCTCGGCCCAGCTCGTTCCGGGCTTCCCGGTCATTCCGGTGGGGGCCATCGCAAATGCCGGAACCCGCCGCTTCACCGAGGTTCAGCGCGAGGTCATCGCCAAGGTCGACGCGGGCCTGATCGACCAGAAGGCGGCGCAGCTCGAGATCGAGCATTTCTGGGCCGGCGCGCTGCGCCGCGCGGTGGTCGAGGGCGATGTCGAGAACGGCTCGCTAATGGCGGGCCAGAGCGTCGGGCTGGTCAAGTCCGAACAGCCGGTGGCCGAAATCCTGGCGGAGCTGATCGCCCAGGCTGAGACGGCGCTGATGCGCCGCCGCGAGGCGCGGGGGTGATCGCCGGCGGTGCACATATCCGCCGCGGGATGTGGCGGATATGAGCGGCGCCACAACTGACGGCGAGTTCGGCGGTCGGCATGCCGTGCGCCGGCGCCCGGCCGAACCGCCGCACAGCACGGTCAGCGCCCGCCGACTGCTGTCGCGCCTGCGCGACATCATGGCCGGGTCGGGCACCGCCCAGGAACGGCTGGACAAGATCGTCAGCCTGATCGCCGCCGAAATGGTGGCGGAAGTCTGCTCCTGCTATCTGATGCGCGCCGGCGAGGTGCTGGAGCTGTTCGCCACCGTCGGCCTCAATCCCGAGGCCGTCCACCAGACGCGCCTCAGGATCGGCGAAGGCATCGTCGGCGACATCGCCGCCCATGCCAGGCCGCTCGCGCTGTCGAACGCGTCCAGCCATCCCAATTTCGCCTATCGTCCGGAAACGGGCGAAGACCCTTATCAATCGCTCTGCGGCGTGCCGCTGATCCGCAGCGGCCGGGTGCGCGGCGTGCTGGTGATTCAGAACCGCCAGCGCCGCAATTATGTCGAGGACGAGATCGAGACGCTGGAGACGATCGCCATGGTCGTCGCCGAGCTGGTCGGCTCGGGCGAGCTCGTCAATCCGCAGGAAATCACGACCGCGTCGGACGCCGGCCTGCTGCCGCAGCGGATCAAAGGCATGACGTTGTCGAGCGGCCAGGCCATGGGCCACGCGGTGCTGCACCAGCCGCGCCTGACCATCCGCGAGATGGTGGCCGAGGATCCGGAGGTCGAGCTCG
The DNA here is from genome assembly GCA_964574305.1 of uncultured Rhodospirillales bacterium. GTDB lineage: Bacteria > Pseudomonadota > Alphaproteobacteria > BOG-932 > Roseiterribacteraceae > BOG-932. The sequence goes on from CAZNNJ010000478.1 coordinate 3,473, forward strand.
GCCGCCTGCGCGAGGCGGTCGCCAGCATGCACAGCGCGATCGACGACCTGGTCGTCGCCGGCCGGGCATCCGGCTCGGGCGAATATCTCGACATCTTGGAAAGCTATCGCATGTTCGCCCAGGATCGCGGCTGGCTGGGCCGCATCCACGAGGCGATCCTTCAGGGCCTGTCGGCGGAGGCCGCGGTCGAGCGCGTGCAGAACGAGATGCGGGCGCGGCTGGGCCAGATGGCCGACCCCTATTTCCGCGAGCGCCAGCACGATCTCGACGACCTGACCAACCGGCTGCTGAATCACCTGGCGGGCAAGGATTTCAGCCTCGACATGCGCCTGCCCGAGGATGCGATCCTGGTCGCCCGCTCGCTGGGGCCGGCGGAGCTGCTCGATTACGGCGGCGACCGGCTGAAGGGCCTGATCCTGGAGGAAGGTTCGGCGACCAGCCATGTCGCCATCGTCGCCAGGGCGCTGGAAATCCCGCTGATCACTCGCTGCAACCGGGCGATGTCGCTGATCGAGCCCTTGGACCCGCTGATCATGGACGGGGCCAACGGCCAGGTCTTCATCCGGCCGAGCGAAGACATCATCGAGAGCTACAACCGGTCGAGCCAGCTGTCGGCCGAGAAGCGGAAGCTTTACAGCGAGGTGCGCGACCTGCCGGCGGTGACCCAGGACGGCGAGCATCTGACCATCCTGATCAATGCCAGCCTGCTGATCGAGGTGCCGCATCTGGAGGCGACCGGCGCCGAGGGGATCGGCCTCTACCGCACCGAAATCCCTTTCATGGTCCGCACGGAATATCCCGACATCCATCAGCAGACCGAATTCTACCGCTCGATCCTGGCCCAGGCGGACGGACGGCCGGTCACCTTCCGCACGCTCGATGTCGGCGGCGACAAGACCCTGCCGTATTTCCCGGAATATGAGGAAGAGAACCCGGCCATGGGCTGGCGCGCCATCCGCATCGGGCTGGACCGGCCGGCGATGCTGCGCATGCAGCTGCGCGCCATGATCCGCGCCTGCGCCGGGCTGGAGCTGCGCGTCATGTTCCCGCTGATCGCCGAGGTGGCGGAGCTGGACGCCGCGCGCGCCATCCTCAATATCGAGCTCGACCGCGCCGCCACCGAGCAGCGGACCCTGCCGACCGAGGTCAAGGTCGGGGTGATGCTTGAGGTGCCGTCGCTGCTGTTCCAGCTCGACCCGCTGCTGAAAAGCGTCGATTTCGTCTCGCTCGGCACGAACGACCTGCTGCAATATTTCTATGCCGCCGACCGGAACAACCCGCGCATAGGCCAGCGCTATGACGTGCTGTCGCCCGGTTTCCTCGACGCGCTCTTGACCGTGTTCGAGCGCTGCCGCGCCGCGCGGGTGCCGATCTGCGTCTGCGGCGAGATGGCGTCGCGGCCATTGTAGGCCATGGCCTTGACTGCATTGGGCGCCCGGATGCTGTGCGTGACTCCGCATGCCCGTGGCCGCCTTCAAGTCCTTGTTGCGTGC
>CAZNNJ010000479.1:0-389 GCA_964574305.1 uncultured Rhodospirillales bacterium
TCTTCTTGTAGATATCGGCGATGGTCGCCTTGGTCGTCGGATTGTCGACGGCGGTGCCGCTGAACAGGCCGGTCACTTCGGCGAAGATGTCAGGCGCGACGCCGAAAGCGCCGGTCGCCTGGAACTCGTTGAGCTTGGCCTCGACCAGCGCGCCGTCGCGGCCCAGCAGCTCGAACAGCAGACGCTCGAAATTGCTCGATATCTGGATGTCCATGCTGGGGCTGTAGGTCGGCACCACGGCTGCCTTGCGCATCTCCGCCGTTGCGAAGAAGCGGGCCAGGAAGTCGTTTCCGTTGGGTCCGACGATACGCTTCCCCGTCGGGCGGGCCCTCCCCCGGGCGGGGCGAGGGCGCGATACACTTGCCCAACTGTCCGGTGGGCGCGGGGGC
>CAZNNJ010000479.1:399-4961 GCA_964574305.1 uncultured Rhodospirillales bacterium
CGCATCTCCGCCGTGGCGAAGAAGCGGGCCAGGATGTCGTTGCTGTTGGTGCCGGCGATCAGCTTCTCGATCGGCAGGCCCATCCGCCTGGCGGCGTAGGCGGCGTAGACATTGCCGAAATTGCCGGTCGGCACGGCGAACGACACCTTCCGGTGCGGCGCGCCCAGCGCAACCGCGGCCACGACGTAATAGACGATCTGGGCCATGATGCGCGCCCAGTTGATGGAGTTGACCGCCGCCAGCGCATGGGCGTCGCGGAAAGCCGCGTCGTTGAACATCGCCTTCACCAGCGCCTGGCAGTCGTCGAAATTGCCCTCGACGGCGACGGCATGGACATTGGCGCTGGGCACGGTGGTCATCTGCTTGCGCTGCACGTCGGAGGTGCGGCCGGACGGGTAGAGGATGAAGATGTCCACCGAATCACGGTCGCGGCAGGCCTCGATCGCGGCCGAGCCGGTGTCGCCGGAGGTGGCGCCGACGACGGTGATGCGGCGGCCGCGCTTGGCCAATATATGGTCGAACAGCTGGCCCAGCAGCTGCAGCGCCACATCCTTGAAGGCAAGCGTCGGGCCCTGGAACAGCTCCATCAGCCAGATCTTCTGGTCGAGCTGGATCAGCGGCGTCACCGCCTGATGGGCAAAGCGGGTGTAAGCCGCGTCGACCAGCCCGGCAAACTCCGCGCGGCTGATGCTGTCGCCGAGGAAGGGCAGCATCACCTCGACCGCCGCCTCCTGGTAGGTCTTGCCGGCGAGGCTTTCCAGGAAGCCGGGGGCGAAGCTGGGCCAGGTCTCGGGTACGAACAGCCCGACGTCGCCGGCGAGGCCCGCCAGCAGCACATCTTCGAAGCTCTTGCGGCCGGCCTGGCCCCGGGTGCTCACATACTTCATTGCATATTGCTCGGTTTCGGGCGGACGCGGCTCGACATCACATAGATGACGCCCAGCACGGCGGTCATGCTGTACCAGAAAATGGCGTATTGCCGATGCTCATTGCGGATGCCGGTTCCTTCGGTCCCGCCGGTCGCGGCCGGCCAGCCGGGGCTGCCCTCACTCTTCACCGCGATGTAGATGGGCGCCAGCGGCCGCCCGGCCACCTTGGACATCGCCGGGACGTCGACGCTGTACCAGATATTCTTGTCGGGTTGGTTCGCCGGCACGAACAGGCCGCCGGGCTCCGGCTGGCGGGCGACGCCGTCGATCTCGGCATCGCCGCCGGCCGGGCGGAAGCCAGCGAGCGCGCTGCCATGGTCGAATGGGATAAAGCCGCGATCGACCAGCACAGCGTCGCCCTCGGCGCGGACCAGCGGCACCAGCAGGTGGACACCGGCCTTGCCGTCATAGGTGCGTCCGTAGAGCCACAGCGCTTTGGCGTCATCGAAATGGCCGGCGGCGTGGACATGGCGGAAGGCCCACTCGGGCGGGTCGGCGATCTCGGCGGGGAGGGGAACGGCATCGCCGTTCATGCGCTGCGCGATCTTCGCCAGCAGGTCGGTCTTCCAGGCGAGGCGGTGAACCTGCCAGGTGCCGAGGCCGGTGGTGATCGCCATCATGATGAGCGCGATCACGGTCGGCCAGAAACGGGGCCTAAAGCCCATCATTCAAACAATCTGCAAGGCGCCGCCGGGCGCCGCGCGATGCGACGCCCGGCGAGACGCATGAGGATCAGCCAGCGGCCGGCGGCATCGGGTTGATCGGCGTTCCGTGCGCCATGCCGCCCCAGAAATAGATCGCGATGAAGAGGAACAGCCAGACCACGTCGACGAAATGCCAGTACCAGGCCGCCGCTTCGAAGCCGAAATGGCTCTTCGGCGTGAACTGCATCTTGTAGGTGCGCCACAGGCACACGGTCAGGAAGATCGTGCCGACCAGCACGTGGAAGCCGTGGAAGCCGGTGGCCATGTAGAAGGTCGAGCCGAAGATGCCCTGACGGAAGCCGAACTCGGCATGGGTGTATTCATACAGCTGGCACAGCGTGAAGAACACGCCGAGCCCGATCGTGACCCACAGCGCGGTCTTGGCGCCCTCGTTCTTGCCTTCCAGCAGCTCATGATGGGCCCAGGTCGCGGTCGTGCCCGACAGCAGCAGCACCATGGTCATCAGGAAAGGGAAATGGAATGGATCGACCGGGGTGATGCCCGGCGGCGGCCAGACGCCATTGATCCCGGCATTGGGGAACAGCGACTGGCTGAAGAACGCCCAGAAGAAGGCGACGAAGAACATCACTTCCGAGGCAATGAACAGCGACATGCCATAGCGCAGGCCGAGCTTCACCACCGGTCCGTGCGCCTTCTCGACCACGGATTCGTGGATGACCTTCTTCCACCAGAAGAACATGCAGGCCAGCACCATCGCCAGCCCGATGAAGAACAGGTAGGGGAAGGTGGAATGCAGCGCCAGGATCGCGCCGCTCATCATCGTCCCGGCGGAAATCGCGGACAGCAACGGCATCGGATCGGGATGCAGCAGGTGGTAGGGCTGCTTCGGCCCGCCTTCCAATGATACCTCGGTCAGTCCTTCTGACATGTTCGCCTCTAACGAATCTTTCAAAAACGAATTGGCGCCGACACTATGCGGAACGGGGGCCGGCAGCAAGCGTGGCGGCTCAGGATGCCGGCTTTTCGGGCGGTTTCGCCGCAGGCGCAGTTCCGCCGGCCGATTGGGATACGGCCTTCTCGATCTGTTCCGTTTCCGCCGCCCGGCCTTCGGCGTCGATCGCCTTGTCCAGTGCCGGGCTCTTCGCCCGGTAGAATGTGTAGGACAGGGTGATGACGGTGACGTCGTCCAGGTTCGGGTCCTTGACGATCGCCGGGTCGACATAAAAGGCGACCGGCAGGTCGGCGGATTCCTGCGGCTTCAGCAATTGCTGGGTGAAGCAGAAGCACTGGATCTTGTCGAAATAGAGCCCGGCCTTTTCAGGCGTCACGTTATAGACGGCGGTGCCGACGACCGGCTCGCTGCTCTTGTTCACCGCATGGAAGGTCGCCATGCCGGTCTCGCCGACCTTGAGCGTCACGCTGCGCTGGTTGGGCTTGAACAGCCACGGCAGCTCGGCGTTGACGTCTGTGTTGAAGCGGATCTCGATCTTGCGGTCGAGCACCTGGGCCGCCGATTGCGTGGCGCGCTGGGTCGTGCCGCCGAAACCGGTGGCGCGGCAGAACACCTGATAGAGCGGGACGGCGGCGAAGGAGAGGGCGACCATGCCGAGCGTGACGCCGACCAGCGCGCCCAGCACAACGCCATTGCGGGACATGTCAGTGCCCGCCTTTGATCTTCACGATCGTGACGATGAAGATCAGGACCGCGAAGGCGAGCAAGGCGCCGAAGATCGCGCGGTTGCGCAGCTTCTGCCGGCGCAGGGCTTCCGGGTTCAGTTGGATGGGGGTCGGTTTCAACATTCTACTGCCAATGCGCACTCACGCGCCAATACGGGCGATCAGTCCGGGGCCCGCATCGATCATCAGCAGGCCGAAAATCAGAAACAGGTAGAGGATCGAGAAGCCGAACATGCGCTTGGCCGACTTGTCGGTCTTGTCGCGCAGGACGGCGACCGATGCGGCGATGAAGAGCAGCCCCAGGATCGTGCTGCCGGCCAGATAGATCGGGCCGGCGGCGCCGAGGAAATAGGGTGCGACCGCGAACGGGAACAGCAGCAGCGTATAGGCCAGCATCTGCCATTTGGTGCTGCGCGGCCCGGCGACGACCGACATCATCGGCACGCCGGCGCGGGCATAGTCGCCGGTGCGGAACAGCGCCAGCGCCCAGAAATGCGGCGGCGTCCACAGGAAGGTGATCAGGAACAGCGAGATCGCGGTCAGCCCGACATGATGGGTCGCGGCGGCCCAGCCGATCATCGGCGGGAAGGCGCCGGCGGCGCCGCCGATGACGATGTTCTGCGGCGTGCGGCGCTTCAGCCACATCGTGTAGATGACGACATAGAAGAACGAGGCGAAGGCCAGGATCGAAGCGGCGAACCAGCTGACCGCCAGCCCCATCAGACAGACGGCGGCGATGGTGATGATCATGCCGAAGGCGAGCGCGTTCGACGGCTCGATGATGCCCATCGGGATCGGCCGGTTCTTGGTCCGCTCCATCACCGCGTCGATGTCGCGGTCGTACCACATATTGATGGCGCCGGCGGCGCCCGAGGCCAGCGCGATCGCCAGCACAGCGACGGCGGCCAGGATCGGGTTCATCGCGGTCGGCGCGGCGACGAGGCCGGCCAGCCCGGTGAACACGACCAGGAACATCACCCTAGGCTTCAGAAGGGTGATGTAATCGCCCGGAAGGGCCTCTGAAAAATGCGGACGCCCAGCCATTTGGCTGGGCGTCGCTGAGATATCGACCATTGGATTACAGGATCCGCGGCAGAGTCTCGAACTGGTGGAACGGGGGCGGCGACGAGACGCTCCATTCCAGGGTGGTGGCGCTGGGCCCCCAATAGTTGCCCGGCACCTTCTTGCCGAAGAAGACGGTGTAGATCGCCACACCGACGAACCAGATCATCGCGCCACCCGAGATATAGGACCCGAGAGACGAAATGTGGTTCCACATCTCGAAGGCCGC
>CAZNNJ010000480.1:0-4961 GCA_964574305.1 uncultured Rhodospirillales bacterium
GGCTAACCTCGATCCGATTGATTGCCTGCGGTACGAGTAGCGGCGGGTTCATCCCCCCCGAAACAACGGGCTAAAAACCCCTGTCCCAAAGCCAGACTTTTTCCAAAAGCCAGACGGCGACGGTCATCACGATTGCGGTTGTTGCAGGCTGCGTCCCCGTCTTGCAGCCAATGCTGCTCGGCGCCCTCCTGGCCGAAGGCAGGATCGACGCCGCAGCCATGGGCTATGCGGCGACCGCGGAAGGTATGGGAATGGCGCTTGGTACCGCGGTTGCTGGTGCTTGGTTTCCGCCAACGCGACTGCGGTTGATAGGTGTTATTGCGCTGCTTGCTGTCGTGGTCGCGAACATCATGACGATCACTTTGCCTCCACTTGGTATTGTCGCCGCGCGTGGTTTAGGCGGTTTCGGCAATGGATTATTGCTGTGGATATTTGTGGGCATGCTGGCTCGGTCAGCTCGCCCGACACCGTTGTTCGGCCTATTTAACACTGCAAATGCAACGTTGGTTTTTCTGATTTCAATGATCTTGGCGACGTTTGCTAGTAGTCAGACTAGGTTGTTGCTCGGCTACGGTTTTCTAATCACTGTCTGTGCCCTTCTCCTGCTGACAATACGTTTCGTGCCGAGCAGCTATGCCAATCTCGATGACAATGAAGCGGCAATCCCGCCGCCTTCCGGGTTTTTGGCGCTTGTTGCCGTTGTCCTATTTGTGTCTGGCGTGATCGCGTTCTGGATCTATGCCGTTCCGCTCGGGAATCAAGCCGGGATTACGACGGGGTCGATGCGAATAATCATTGGTGCCGCCACCGGTGCACAGATTGCTGCTGGGCTAGCTGCGATCTCGCTCGCGGCAAGATGGACTGGCATGCAAGCGATCATAGTCACAGCGGCAGTTGGACTTGCGACTGTGGTTGCTACCATTACAACAAATAGCGTCCTAGTCTGGGCGCCCGCTATTTTTCTGTTAGCTTTTTGTTGGTTATTTAGCACTCCCTTCCACATGGCATTTCTGAATATCGCGGATCCTAGCCGGCGTGCGAGCATGTTTGTCGGGACCGCGCAGCTTCTCGGCCTCGCGGTCGGACCACTGCTCGCCTCAACCGTAATTACGGAAACTAACTTTAACCCGGCTCGCGCGGTGAGTATCGTTTGTTTTCTGACAGTATTGCTTATTGCAGCCGCCGTTCGTCATCAGGCGCGTTTGAGCGGATTGCGAACCGAGAAGGCCTGTCGCCTGGAATCCTCATCTCTGCCTTGAGCCTCATTACTGACACACAGGACAAACGATATGGCTACCCTCTCGGACGATCCCCGGTCGGTTACAAATCCCATTTTCAACGACAATAAGCTCAAACTCGGCGTCTTTGGCCACAACGGCCCTCCGCCTTCAATGACGACCGTCCCGGAGTTGTTCAAGCCCACATGGGACAATTCCCTCCGGGTATCGAAAATGGTCGACGCCGCTGGCTTTGAGGCGATCGTGCCCTATGCGCGATGGCGCCCGTTCGGCGCCCCAAACGCCAATAACGGCAGGGTGTTCGAAACCGCGACTTGGGCCGCGGCGACGGCCGTGAGTACAAGTCATTCCTGCGTTATGGCGACCCTTCACACGTCGGCTCTGCACCCCATGCTTGCGGCAAAAGAGGCGACGACAATTGATCACATCTCCAATGGCCGGTTTGCGATAAATATCGTGTGCGGCTGGTTTATCCCCGAAATTGAAATGTTCGGCGGCGAGATCAGGCCCCATGGCGACCGCTACGCCCATGCGCATGAATGGATCGAGCTTATGAAGCTCGTCTGGGGCACGGAAGAGCCGGTCGATTTCGAGGGCCAATATGTTCGCGCCAAGGGTGCGGTGTCCTTGCCGAAGCCCATTCAGACGCCATTCCCAGCGCTGATGAATGCGGGCGGCTCGCCGGAAGGCCAGCATTTTGCGGCCAAGCATTGCGATATCGCCTTCGTACTCCCCCAAAATCCGTCACCCGACGCGATCAAGGCGCAAGTCGAAACATACCGGCGGCTGGCCCGTGACGAATATGGGCGCCACGTCCAGGTTTGGTGCACAGGCTATGTTGTGCAGCGTGAGACCGAGGCCGAAGCCAAACAATATGTTCAGCGCTATGTCGAGGAGTTCGGCGATCAGGAAGCGGCCGACATGTTCATCAAGTACCAGCTCGAAGGGGCAAAGACGATCTCGCCCGATGTCATCAATAAGATCCGGCATGCCTTGATGGCCGGCGCCGGTGGAATTTCGCTCGTTGGAACGGCCGATCAGATCGCCGCGAAACTTAAGCTGCTATCGGACTGTGGCTTGGACGGCATCCTGCTCAGCTGGATCGATTACGAAGAGGGCATGCGCAGTTTCACCGCCGATGTTCTTCCACGCATCGTGCAAATGGGCTTGAGGAAGGCATAGAAGCTCGGATGGCACGGCAGTTGGGCAACACCTGGTAGCGAGATTCCCGCGGTTAGAGAGTCTTGTCCCGCAGTTGGAAATCTGACGGGGTGGTCAAACCGTCCCAGCGTGGGGAACCACGAGCGACGAATTTCATGGCTAATCATCTGTTAAAGAAGGAACGCTTAACATGGCGGAAACATACGACGTAATTTCGGTGGGGTCCGGCCACCATGGATTGCTTGCCGCCGCTTATATGGCGAAGGCCGGCAAGCGCGTACTGGTGCTGGAGCGCAATGACCATATAGGCGGTGGCGCCGTCACCAAGGAGATTGCGCCGGGTTTCCTTTATGACGAACACGCCACCGTCCACCAGGTGATCCTCTCCAATCCGCTGATCCGCAAAGACGAGCTGGAGCTCCAGGCGAGGTTCGGACTCGAATATGTCTATCCAGATGCAGCATTCGCATCGGTGTTCGATGACGGGTCGCTGCTGATTACCTATCGTGATGTCGAGGAGACTGCGCGCGCCATCGCCGAGTTTTCGACCGTGGACGCCGATTCGTATCGGCGCTTCTCCGAGATGGCGGTACGCGTCTACCCGATGCTGACGGGGGCGCTCTTTTCGCCGGCGGTGCCGATGGGCGCGATGATCTCGATGATGAGCCAGAGCCCCGAGGGCAATGAGTTGCTGATGATGTCGCTTAAGAGCGGTTACGACATCGTCAGCGAATGGTTCACGCACGAGAAGGTGCGCATGCACTTCGTGAAGCTGATGACCGAAAATCTGCAGACGCCCGATGAAAAGGGCACGGGCATTGGTGCGTTGGCGATGGTCGGTGCTTCGCATGTGACCGGTTTGGCGGTGGCGCGCGGCGGAACCGGCAAGCTCGCCGAGGCGATCGCCCGCTGCATCGAGCATCATGGCGGCACGATCCTGACCGAGAAGGATGTCGTTCGCCTGGTTCGTTCGGGCGGACGGGTGAATGGCGTCGAGACGGCGGATGGAGAGCGCTACATGGCCAACAACGCGGTCGTCGGCGCCATCCATCCCCATCACTTGCGCCGATATTTCAGTGATATCGATGAAGGCGTTCTCCGGCGGGCCGAACGCGTCGAGATGGCGACCTACTCTGCGCTCGCCACGCACTATGCGCTTCACGAGGCGCCGCGTTTCCGCGAGCCGTCGGGCGATGCCGGCGGGGCGATGTTGGTTGAGCTGCTGCCGTCCAATATGGAGACGCTTCGTCGGGCGTTCGACGAATATCGCTACGGCCGGATGCCCGATCCCATTCCGCATTGCGCCATGACCCGCCACTCCCGCATTGATCCGAGCCGCGCACCCGCCGGCAAGGCGGTTATGGGGGCCTTGACCTTCGCGCCGTACGAATTGGCCGATGGGGGCGCCTCGCAGTGGGACAGGCTGTCCGATGTCTGGCCGGAACAGTTGCGCCGCACGCTTGGCCGCTGGATCTCGAATCTCGAACCGGACAATATCATCGCTACCAAAGCTTACTCGCCCCTCGATCTGGAACGCTCTTCCTCCAGCTTCGTGCGCGGGGACATCCACGGTGCGGCGCCTTTCTTCCATCAGATGAACGGCCATCGCCCCACGCCGGATCTCGCCCAGTATAAGGTTCCGGGGATCGACGGTTTCTATCTAGTCGGCCCGTTCATGCACCCGGGGGCGGGGCTCACGGGCGCCGGCCGGGCCACCGCGATCCGCATGATGGCGGATATGGGAATCGATTTCGCAAAGGTCATCGGCGCGTGAAACTCTATAACAACGATGGCACCGAGCTGATGACAATCACGGCGATCGAGCGATCGGCCAACAAGCTCGTCATCAAGGGCGCCATTTTCGGTACTATGCCAATCCACACCGAACTTCGGCCTGCTGAAGCCCGGGCGGGGCTGAAGCTGCTGTCGCTCTCTAAGATACTCTTCGTCTTAAGTCTGCTCTGGCGAAAATAAGCGACATACCGAGGGAAGACCGAGCCCGCCAAATGACGCGATCATCACGGCGGCGGGCATGCGCAACTGTGCGGTGATGCTGGCCTATTCGCGGTCCAAGTGGATGGTCCGCGGCATCAGCAAGTCCGCGGCCGTCGACGTTGCCGCTGACAATATCCGCGCGAGCGTCATCCTGCCTGAGTTGATCGCCGCCTCCTACACGATGGGGCGGAAATCCCCGTCTGCGGCGGCCTGATGGTCTGAGAGTCAGTGCGTCGGCGATCCTTCCTCGGCCGTCCCGTCGCGCTGAGCCAGCAACGGAGAAGAGCGAAGCGAATCTCTCGCGAGCTGGGGCAACGATATTGCTCTCATCCCCGCTCGATCACCGCGACGCGGGCCTCTGGAAATCGTACTCCGGTTACCGTCATGGACATGACGAACAAGGGCGTCAGGAAGGGACCGGCGGCAGTGAAGCAATCAATCGCGACAAGACTGCGGTGCGCGCAGTGGCGACGTCCCCCTCATAATCGGAGGTAAAAAGCAAAAACGGTTCGAACAACAGCCACCCCATCATTTGCGATACAAGCATGGCCGATTCCAGTTTAGCAT
>CAZNNJ010000481.1:0-4960 GCA_964574305.1 uncultured Rhodospirillales bacterium
CCGATGCCCGTACCTACACCGAACGGTGGAATACGCTTCGCTCTTCCACCCTACGCCGCACAGGCATTCGCCCCGGCGAAGGCCCGCATATCCGGCGGCAGTTCATCCAGCTTTCCGGCCGCGGCCAGCCGTCGGGAGGCGCCGAAGGCGGGCGACACGTTGAAATCGGTCACCGGGCCGCTGATCCTGACCGGCACGTCGAGCGAGAAGAAGCTGGTGGTCGAGGACTGGGTGCCGATCGTCATGTCGAGATAGTCGCGGCGAGCATCGTAGAAGCCGCCGCCGGTGATCGTCCCGTCCGAGGTCTTGATCCTGAGCGGCGCGATGGTGCCCTGGCCGTTTTGCAGGTTCAGGATGACCAGCAGGCAGTTGAGCCGTCCCGAGCCACTTTTGCCTCCGAACAGGGATATGATGTTGGTCGAGGCGAGGCTGACGAGCTGGCGGTCGATGGTGCCGTCGCTCATCGCCACCACGCCGAAAATGCGGTTGGATTCACGGGCCTCGGCCATTGTCGCGCCGGTCATGGTGCCGGTGACATGGCTGGTGATCGGCCCGCCGATCGGCATCTTGCCCCAGCCCATCAGCTTGGACAGCCTGGCGGCGTCGACGCCGGTCAGCGAGCCGTCGAAATCGATCGCCGCCTTGGCGGCGCGGTTGGCGATCGTGACCTTCGAGTGGGCCGAGCCGCCGGCGACCTCCAGCATGAGCTGCTCGACCGAAACCTGGCCGGGCAACAGCTTGGCCTTCAGATCGAACTTGTCGGCCTCGATCGTGCGGTAGGCGACATGGCCTGCGGCGATATGGATATCCAGCAGCGCGCCAGGCGCCGGATCGACCAGCAGCGAGGTCCGGTCGGCGGATTGCTTCGGATCGGCCGGCGGCACCAGCTTGTCGAGATCCAGCTTGCGGATGTCGGCATCGACCGTGACCGCGTCTTGCTTATGCCGTTCGCCCTCCAGCAGTTCGAGATCGGCCTTCACGGGGAAGCTGTCCAAGGTGCCCACGCCGTCGGCAACCCGCCAGTGGTCGCCGTCATGCTTGAAGCTGCCCGCCAGGGTCAGCGGCACGTCGATCTTGCCGGTGACGCCAGCCAATGCCAGCAGCTCCTGCGGCTTGGGCGCGTTCAGCACCATACGGCCGTCTATCCCGTCGAAATTCAGCGGGTCGCGAGCATTGCCGTCCAGCGCCAGGCTGGTGGTGCCGCTGGCCAGCCTGATCGAGACGGGGAAGGTGGGGGTGTGGGTATGCAGCCGGCTGAAGGGCGGCAACTTGGCGTCGACATGGACCGCGACGGCGTTGTAGCTGCCGTCGCCGACGAGCGAGACCGGCCTGTCCACCGCCGCCGCGGTGACGGCGAAATCGTTGAGCCGGATGCGCAGGAGGCTGCCGCTCGAGGTGCGGACATCGATCTCGACATTGTGAAAATGAGCATCGAGCAGGCTGGGCAGCACCAGCCGCGCCTCGGGCTTGCCGATGATCTGCGGCGTCGGCGGGGAGAGTTTCCAGTTCGGTGCATCGCCCGACCCGCGCTCGAGCAGAACCTCGGCGCCGTCGAGCGTGAGATGCTGGATGACCTGGGGGCCAAAGATCAAGGAGAAGGGCGAGACGTCGGCGGTCAGGCGGGAGAAAGTGATCATGTTGGGCTGGCTGCCGCCCTGCATATTGGCCAAGGTCACGCCGCCGATCTCAACCCTGACCGGATTGCCCAAGGTGAGCTTGGCCGATGCGATCGTCAGCTTTCGCCCCAGCCTGTCCGAAAGATAGTCGGAAGCGGTCTTGGCCAGATCGATCCGGCTGAGCGCGACGAAGCCGCCGATCAACGCAAGCAGCAGGACGGCCAGCCCGATCAACATGATACGACGGAGCAACAGTGCGCGGCCTCCCTTGGCGATTGCCTTAGATTTAGCGGCAGAAGTCCGATCAATCCATAGAAACACGCCGCGTTGTAACGTCCGCGTCGGCGCAAAAAGCCGCCAAATCCGCAGAGTTGGCGGTAGCCCTCGGCACGGCGGCGTATATACTCGTCCTCAAGCAACACGCGTAAACAGGGGAAACGCCGTCATGATCAAGCTCGGAACCAGCATGCCTGAACACCTGATCGGAACCGATCCGGGCGCGTTCAGGGAGTTCCTGCAGGGCGTCGAGGACCTCGGCTATCATTACGTGACGATCGGCGACCATATCCTGGGCGCCGACACGTCGATACGGCCGGACTGGAAGCCCTATAACGGCTATCCCCCGCTCTATGACATCCACACGCCCTGGCACGAGCCGATGGTGCTGTTCGGCTATATGGCGGCCATCACCAGCAAGCTCGAATTCTCCACCGGCATCCTGGTCGGGCCGCAGCGCCAATCCGCGCTGCTGGCCAAGCAGGCGGCGGAGGTGTCGCTGCTCAATGGCGGCCGTGTCCGCCTGGTGCTGGCGGCCGGCTGGAATGACGTGGAGTATGAAGGGCTGGGCGTCAGCTTCGAGAATCGCGGCAAGATCCTGGAAGAGCAGATGGTCGTGATGCGGGAGCTGTGGGAGAAGCCGTCCGTCATTTACCAGGGCAAGTTCCACACCATGAACGGCGTCGGCATCAACCCGCTGCCGCCTGCCGGCCGCGTGCCGATCTGGCTGGGCGGCCAGTCCAAGGTGGCGCAGCGCCGCGTCGGCCAGCTCGCCGACGGCTGGTTCCCGTATTATCCGTATTTCGACGAGGCCGAGCTCCACCGCGACTGGGAGAATATCTCTCAGCATGCGGTGAAGGCCGGGCGCGATCCGAACTCCATCGGCCGCGAAGGCGCGATCTATTTCCAGGACCCCCGCATCCCGGCGCCGCCGACCGCGTCCAAACAGCCGCAGACGCTAGATGACTGCGTCGAGCGCGCCCATTGGTGGAAGAAATTCGGCGCCGAACGCTTTTGGGTCACCGCCCCCTGGGCCAATCTGGGCCCCGAGGAAACCGGCGTGCGCACGGTCGGCAAAAAGTGGACCGGCGTCGAGCAGCGGCTGAAGGCGCTGGAAGACTTCAAGAACGCCGTGGGGAAGGATTATTAAGAAGAGTTTTTATCCACAGATGGACGCAGATTAACGCAGATTTTCCGATGCGCGGTCTTCGCCCACCGAAGGCGGAAAATTCGGATTTAATCTGCGTTCATCTGCGAAAATCTGTGGATAAAATTCTTACGCGTTCGCGGCGCTCCAGCCGTCGGGATCGTCGATGAAGCGCTCGACCTGGTCCAGCGTCTCGGCATCGAAATAGCTGCCCTTGCGGGCGACGTTCAGCACGTCGCGCCAAGTCGTTAGAGCATGCAGCTTCACGCCGACCTCGGCCAGCGAGGTCACGCTTTGCGGAAAGATGCCATAGTGGAAGATCACGAACGTGTGCTCCACCACCGCGCCGGCGGTGCGCAGCGCTTCGACGAACTTCAGCTTGCTGCCGCCGTCGGTCGCCAGATCCTCGACCAGCAGGGTGCGGTCGCCTTCCTTCAGCACGCCCTCGATCTGAGCATTGCGGCCAAAGCCTTTGGGCTGCTTGCGGACATATTGCATCGGCAGGCCCAGCCGGTCGGACAGCCAGGCGGCATAAGGGATGCCCGCCGTCTCGCCGCCGGCGACGCAGTCCAGCGCCTCATAGCCGATATCACGGATCACCGTGGCGGCGGCGAAGTCAAGCAACGCGGCGCGCGCGCGGGGGAAGGAGATCACCTTTCGGCAATCGACATAGGTCGGCGCCTTGCGGCCCGAGGTCCAGGTGAAGGGCTCGCGTGAGTTGAAGGAAACCGCCTTGATCTCCAGCAGGATACGGGCGCTTTGCTCGGCGATGGCTTCAGCGGTGGGAAGGCCGGAGGGAAGCTGCATGGAATATCCTAGACTGCGATGCGCCAGGCGAGCTGCTCGCCGGCGCGGAAGGGACGGATTTCGCCGCCATCGGGCAGCGCGACCGCATCGGGCACGGTCGTCGGCGACCGTTCCAGGGTGATGCGCTGCCCGTTGACGGGCAGGCCATAAAAGCGCGGACCGTTGAGCGAGGCAAATGCTTCGAATTTATCCAAGGCGCCCGCGGCGTCGAAGACCTCGGCATAGAGTTCGATCGCCGTCGGTGCATTGAAGATGCCGGCGCAGCCGCAGGCGTTCTCCTTGGCGCTGACCGCATGCGGGGCGCTGTCTGTGCCCAGAAAGAAATGCGGATCGCCGGAGGTCGCTGCCGCGACCAGCGCCAGGCGGTGCTTCTCGCGCTTGACCACCGGCAGGCAGTAATGATGCGGGCGGATACCGCCCTGGAACATGGCGTTGCGGTTGAGCAGCAGATGATGCGGGGTGATCGTGCAGCCGATATTGGCGCCGCTCCCGCGCACGAACTCCACCGCCCGCTCCGTCGTCGCATGCTCGAACACGAGCCGGAGGCCCGGCAGGCGTTCCGTCAAAGGAACCAGGATTTTATCGATGAACACCGCCTCGCGGTCGAAGATGTCGACGGCAGGGTCGGTCACCTCGCCATGCACCAGCAGCGGCATGCCGATCTCGGCCATCCGCTCCAGCACCGCGTCGATATTGCGGATATCGGTGACGCCCGCGGCCGAGTTGGTGGTGGCATGGGCGGGGTAGAGCTTGGCCGCGACGAAGGCGCCGTCTCTGAATCCGGCCGCCAGATCATGGGCGTCGCTGCCGTTGGTGAGATAGGCGGTCATCAAGGGCGTGAAGCCCACGCCAGCCGGCAGCGCCGCCAGGATGCGGTCGCGATAGGCGTTGGCCGCGGCGGCGGTCGTCACCGGCGGCGTCAGGTTGGGCATGACGATGGCACGGGCGAACTGCTGGGCGGTATGGGGCAGCACGGATTTCAGCGCAGCCCCGTCGCGCAAATGCAGGTGCCAGTCGTCCGGCCGGCGGATGGTCAGCGTATCAGCCATGTTCCGGTCCGATCATTCGATATGCCACCGCGCTGAAGGCCCGGGTCCCCATCCACCAGCTCTAC
>CAZNNJ010000482.1:0-4959 GCA_964574305.1 uncultured Rhodospirillales bacterium
GCCCCCGGCCTTGGGCCGAGTGGTGGGACGGGGCCTTGGAGGCCGAAAAGGGGGGGGGCGGTACGTAGGGCGGGGGTTCGGTGAAATAACCCTGGGGCCCCAGCGGGCCGAAAACCTGGTCGGTCGAGACATGGTGGAAGCGGAACCGGTCTTGCCGTTCGGGGCTGAGGGTGCGGAAATGGCGCAGCGCCCCCTGCAGCAAGGTGTAGGTGCCGACGACATTGGTCTGGATGAACTCGCCCGGCCCGTCGATCGAGCGGTCGACATGGCTTTCCGCCGCCAGATGGACGACGACATCCGGATCGAAGCTCTTGAAGGCATGCGCCACCGCCTCCGCATCGCAGATATCGGCCTTCAGAAAACTATAGCGCGGATCGGCGGCGACGCTGTCGAGCGAGCTCAGGGTCGCGGCATAGGTGAGCTTGTCGTAGTTCAGCACGTGGTGATCGCTGTCGGCGATCAGGCGGCGGACCAGGGCGGAACCGATGAAGCCGGCGCCGCCGGTGACCAGGACGCGGAGGGAGTTGGACGCCATGCTTGATTATTCTTCGAGCGGGAGGAGCGGGTTCCCGTCATAGACGAACGGGCTTGCGAAGTCCTTCAACAGCGGCTGCTTGTTCCTGTCCTTGTCCGACAGCTGCTCCTCGGCCACCGGCACCGGCCATTCCACCCCGATGTCGGGGTCGTTCCAACGCACGCCGCCGTCATTCGGATACGAATAATAGTCGGTGACCTTGTAGGCCACCTCGGTATCGGGCTCCAGCGTCAGGAAGGCATGGCCGAAACCGATCGGCACCAGCAACTGCCAGCCATTCTCGGCGGAGAGTGTCGTTCCGACCCATTTGGCATAGGTCGGCGATTCCCTGCGCAGATCGACGGCGATGTCGAGGATGCTGCCGCGGATGCAGCGGACCAGCTTGTCCTGGGCATGCGGCGGGGTCTGGAAATGGATGCCGCGCAAGGTGCCGACGGCACGCGAGAGGGAATGGTTGTCCTGGACGAAGGGGGCAAGCGTCGGAAAGTCCGTCGCCCTGAAGGTTTCCATGAACCAGCCGCGCTCGTCGCCACGGCGAACAGGCTTAAGCAACTTAACCGGATTGTCCATCATCGATCCGTCCCTGAACCACGGGTCCTCGCGAGCACCTACGTTAAAGCCGGGATTGCACCGCTTTGCAACGCGGCAAACCGCCTGAATTTGTAATCGTTGACGGGCGCTGCCGGTTCGGACCTCACGATGCGTCAATTTTTATTCATCGCGGCACGCATCCGGATCCGCCCGCCTATCGAATATCTTTCACGGGGCCCGGATATCTTCACAAGATTGTGTTTTCCTGCGAACGGCCCGATAGATGCACATGCGCGGCAATGAATCCGCACTGATTTCAGGAGGTTAAGTTTACATCCTCTTCTGTCAAAAAGCGGGCCCTGGTCTGCGGGGCCGGCGGATTCATCGGCACGCATCTGGTCCGCCGCCTGAAACGGGAAGGTTTCTGGGTGCGCGGGGTCGATATCAAGCCTCCCCCCTTCGGCGAGACCGAGGCCGACGATTTCGTCGTCGGCGACCTGAGGCGCCAGGATATCTGCCAGCGGGTGATCGATTGCCGGTTCGACGAGCTCTACCAGCTCGCCGCCGACATGGGCGGCGCCGGCTATATCTTCACCGGCGACCACGATGCCGCGGTGATGCATGACTCGGCGCAGATCAACCTCAACGTGATCGAGCTCAGCCGGGCGCTGGGCGTGCGCAAGGTCTTCTATTCGTCCTCGGCCTGCATCTATCCGACCTATAACCAGGCCGACCCGAGGAACCCGAAATGCGCCGAGGACACGGCCTATCCGGCCGCGCCCGACAGCGAATATGGCTGGGAGAAACTGTTCGGCGAGCGGCTCTATCTCGCCTTCCGGCGCAATCACGGGCTCCAGACCCATATCGCCCGCTATCACAACATCTTCGGGCCGGAGGGGCCCTGGTCCGGGGGCAAGGAAAAGGCCCCGGCGGCGATCTGCCGCAAGGTCGCTATGGCCAAGAACGGCGACACGATCGATATCTGGGGCGACGGCGAGCAGACCCGCTCCTTCCTCTATGTCGACGAATGCCTGGAGGGCACGGTTCGCCTGAACCGCTCGGATTTCGCCGGCCCGGTCAATATCGGGTCGGAGGAGATGGTGACGATCAACCAGCTGGTCGACATCGTCGCGGATCTCGCGGGGAAGCGGATCGAAAAGAACCATATCGCCGGCCCGCTGGGCGTGCGCGGCCGCAACTCCGACAACCGGCTGATCCGCTCCAAGCTGGGCTGGGCGCCGACGGCGCGCCTGCGCGACGGGCTGGAAGCGACCTATCGCTGGATCGAAGAGCAGGTCCGCGGCCAAGGTTAGGATTAGCTTGCCGCGCCCGTATGGGGCGGACATTATCCTGCTATCAACTAAAAGATAGCGGGGAAACCATGGCGCTCACGCGGGTGTTCGAGCCGATCAGGATCGGCAAGGTGGAGATCCCCAACCGCATCGTCCGCGCCGCCCACGGCACCCACCTCGCCCGCCATGAATTCGACGAAGCCTCCATCGCCTATCATACCGCCCGGGCCAAGGGCGGCTGCGGCCTCACCATCATCGAGGCGGCCAGCGTCCACACTTCCAGCGAGAACACGCTGTTCAATCTCGACGACCGGGTGATCCCCGGCTTCGAGGCGCTGATGAAGGCGGTCCGCCCCTATGGCATGAAGGTGTTCGAGCAGCTGTTCCATGGCGGCCACCAGACCTTCGGCGAGGGCCGCCGGCCGCCATGGTCGGCCTCGACCGTGCCGAGCCCGATCCTGGGCGCGGTCCCTGTGCCCATGGGCGAGCCGGAGATCGAGGAGATCGTCGATTGCTTCGCCGCCGCCGCCCGGCGCTGCCAGGCGGGCGGGCTGGACGGGGTCGAGATCCATGCCGCCCACGGCTATCTGATCCACCAGTTCCTGTCACCGATCACCAACCGGCGGGAGGACCGCTGGGGCGGCCCGCTCGAGAACCGGATGCGCTTCCTGCTGGAGATCGCGCGCGCCATCCGCAAGGCGGTCGGGCCAGACTATGCCGTCGGCGTCCGCGTCTCCGCCAGCGGCGCGGTCGGCGGGCTGGGCGAGCCGGAGATCAGGGAGGTCACCCGAGCGCTGCTCGACGAAGGGCTGATCGATTATTTCAACGCCTCTCTCGGCGACTATTACCGCATGGATTCGATGGTCGGCGGCATGCAGCAGCCCTCCGGCTACGAGCTGCCGTCCAGCGGCCAGCTGACCGAGGGCGTCACCGTGCCCCGCATCGTCAGCGGCCGCATCCGCACCCTGGAGGAGGCCGAACAGGTGCTGCGCGAGGGCACCGCCGACCTGGTCTCGCTGGTCCGCGCCCAGATCGCCGACCCCGACCTGGTGCGCAAGACCCGCGAGGGGCGGGTTGACGAGGTGCGCCCGTGCATCGCCTGCAACCAAGGCTGCATCGGCGGGCTGATGCGCGACATGCGGCTGGGCTGCCTGGTCAATCCCGCGGTCGGATTCGAGACCTCGCTGGCCGAGGATTTGATCGTAAAAACAAGCACTCCGAAGAAGGTGTTGATTGTCGGTGGCGGCCCGTCGGGGATGGAATCCGCCCGCGTCGCCGCCCTTATGGGCCACAAGGTGGTGCTGGCCGAGGGCGGTTCGAAGCTCGGCGGCGCGATCCTGGCGGCGCGGCGCGCACCCAAGCTGCAGACGATCGGCGACATCGTCGACTGGCAGGAACGCGAGATCTACCGCCTCGGTGTGGAGGTCAGGCTCGGCACCTATATGGAAGCCGAAGCCGTGCTGGCCGAGGAGGCCGACATGGTCATTATTTCGACCGGCTCACAGCCGCGCATGGACGGTGTCCAATTCGGCGAGCCGGGCATCCCCCTGCCCGGATACGACCTGCCGCATGTGCTGTCATCGCACGAGCTGCTGCTGGGCGGCCCGCGCGACCTCGGCACCAGCGCGGTAGTGCTCGACGATACCGGCCATTACGAGGCGCTGGCGGCTGCGGAATTTCTGATTTCCAAGGGCTTGGCGGTCACTTTTGTGACGCGGTTTCCGGCGATCACGCCCTATGTCGATACGACGATGCGCACCGTGCCGGCGCTGGAGCGGCTTTACGAAGGCGATTTCACCCTGCTCAATCGCCATCGGATCGTCTCCATCGAACCCGGCAGCGCAATGGTGCAGCCCTTCCAGGGCAAGCGCCCGACAACCGTACCGGCCGATACGGTGGTGCTGATCACGCCCAATGAACCGATGCGCTCGCTCTATGACACGTTGCGGCAGCGCCACAGGCATATCGCGCTCGTCGGCGACGCCCTGGCCCCCCGCGACCTGCAGGCCGCCATCGCCGAGGGCCACCGGGTAATGCGGGCGTTCGTGTAACCCATGCAGTCACTTACCCCCCGTCATTGCGAGACCTTCTTCTCCCCCGCCGGCCGCGCGAACGAGGTCGCGGCGTAGCGGGCGCCGGCGGTCGAGCCGACCGGGGCGGCATTCTCCAGCGCCGTCAGGTCGTCGGCCGTCAGCACGATGTCGGCGGCGCCGGCATTCTCCTCCAGATACTTGCGGCGCTTGGTGCCGGGGATCGGGACGATGTCGTCACCCTGGGCGAGCACCCAGGCCAGCGCGATCTGGGCCGGGGTGGCGCCCTTGGCCTCGCCGATGGCACGCAGCGCGTTCACCACCCGCATGTTGATGTCGAAATTCTCACCCAGGAGGCGCGGCTGGGTGTGGCGGTAGTCGTTGGCCGGCAGGTCCTCGGCGCGCGCCAGCGTGCCGGTCAGGAAGCCGCGGCCCAGCGGGCTGAAGGGCACGAAGCCGATGCCGAGCGCGCGCAGCGTCGGCAGTATCTCGGCCTCGATCCCGCGCTCCCAGATCGAATATTCGCTCTGCAGCGCGGCGATCGGGTGGGTGGCGTGGCCGCGGCGGATGT
>CAZNNJ010000483.1:0-4957 GCA_964574305.1 uncultured Rhodospirillales bacterium
GGGTGGTTGGGCGCATAGCTCATGAAGGTGCTTATTCTGCGTCGCAACAGATCGTTGCCGATTGCGGCAAGCTGACATTCGCCGTCGGCGGCGTTGTCGCCGTCGGAATCGTCCTGGCGACACCGCTTCTGACCTTGATCTATCCGCAATATTCACAAAGCGCCGGCACGGTTCGCGCGCTCCTGGCCGCGGTGCCCGCAACCGTGCTCGTCGCGTGGCTTCTCCCGATTTCGCTTTCCGCCGGCCGGCGCCCCTGGATCGACGGGCTGCTGATCTATCCCGCGGCCACCGCAATCCTGTATTTCGCCATAAGGATACTGTTCCGGCACCTTGGCGATATCGGGGCGGCCGCGGCTTCCACGGTCAGCGTCCTGCCGCTCCTTGCCATGCTCCTGGCCCAGCTGCGGCACACGCATATTCTTCGGACCGGCGCGCTTGCGGCGCTCATGGCGACCGCGACCACCGTCACCGGCGCGCTGTGCATCCTGGCCTGGATGATGACGAAATGACGATGATCGCCTCCTTTACCCAAATGACGGCATCGCGGCGCAGACTGCCGCCCGACACCAGGCATCTGCCTGTCCTGACCATCGCCATTCTGTCGTTCGCGGCCCTGTCGGCGGTGGCGATCCAACTGTCCGACCAGGCAAGCTGGGTCATTTTCACACCGCTGATCGCGATCGGCCTGATCGTTGGACTTTGGATCACCGCACGCGCGGTCAGCGGATCGACGTCCGCGATCATTACCTATCTCGTTCTCGTCGTTTTCATCTCCGACGCGCAGTTTCGGGCCCGTGGCGCCGGAGAGATCGGGACCGACTGGCAAAGTCTCCTCAAATTCGCCCTCTGGATCGGTGCGGGGGCTATCGGCCTGGCCAACGCGCCACCGTTGCGGAGCTGGGCCGGCCGCTTCGGCCCCGCCTGTTGGCTTGCTTATGCCGTGATGGCGATGATCTCGAGCAGCTACGCCCCGGCGCCGGTCTATAGTTTCGGATGCGCCTTCGCGTTGCTGTGCCTGCTGCCCTTTACCCTGGCATTGATCACCAAGCTCTCCGAAAGCCAGTTTCTGTGGACCCTGACACTCACCCTGGCGGCGTTTCTGGTCATCGGTTGGGTCGTTTATTACGAAAACCCCCGGCTTGGCACATCGGAGTTCTGGACTTATCGCGGCATCGAGCTGCGGATGTGCGGCATCGCCGGACAGGCGAATAATCTGGGCTCGGTCTGCGCCAAATATCTGGGTGCGGTTTTCCTGCTCTGGTACTCAGGCCGTTGCCGGCCGCGCCTGGCCGTGCCGCTGGCGGCCCTCGGCATCGTCACGCTGAATGCCAGCGATGCCCGCACTGGCATGATCGCGATTGCCGGGGCGATCGGCGGCGTCCTTCTCGCGCGATCGATGAAGACCCTCATCAGCGCAACGCTCGCGGCGATCGCGGGAACCGTCGCGATAATGGTTTTTTCGCTTCGTCTTGACGCGCTTGGAGGCCACTTCAGCCGATCCGGAGATCCTACCGAAGTATTCACCCTCACGGGCCGCTTCGAGATCTGGGAGTTTGTCTGGCAAAGAATTACCGAACGCCCGCTCTTTGGCTGGGGCTATAGCGCGAGCAAGGTCCTGCTGCCGCAATATACCGGATTTCAAGATAACCTGATGGTCGATACAGCGCACAACATGCTGTTGCAGAGCCTGCTGTCCGTTGGATTCCTGGGGACTTTGCCTGCCCTGGCAGTGACGCTCTATCTGTTCTACAGCCTGATCTTCCGCCCCTATCCGTTCCGCGACCTGTTCTTTCTGGTCGTCATAATATCCGCGATTTCCGATACGAGCGCGCTCGGTACAACCCCGACGATCCTGACTCTGCTTTTCATGATGGCCTCGGTATTGCCCAAGGCGCCCGCACGAGGACGTTCCGCGGCGCCGGCCAGGATCTTTTCGACGGAAGCGATGCCGAAAGGGGTATCCGTTTCGGGAAATGCCGCAGGATGACGATACTGACAGCTTTCGCCAAGAATCGACCCATGCCCGCCTGCGTGGCCGTCACCGGCGCCGGCGGCTTTATCGGGAGCCGCGTCGCTCAGCTATTGGAACAGCAGCCCGAAGTCGCCGAAATCCGAAAGTTCTCCCGCCGGGCCGAGCGCGTGAATCAGGTAAAGCGGCTGCGGCTGGACGATGTTTCGAATGTCGAGCAGGCGCTGATCGGGTGCGGCGCCGTAGTGCACTGCGCGTTCAATATGTATTCGATGGGATCGAACATCCGGATCGCCGATGTTCTCGGCCGGACGTGCGCCGCCGCCGGAATCAGGCTGGTCCATGTCAGCACCGCGGCCGTGTACGAGCCCCTGCCGGACGGAAATCTGAACGAACGGTTCCCTGTGCAACTGACGGATCCCTACAGCGCCGCCAAGGCGGCCATCGAGGACCTGTTGACGGAATACTCGCACGATCTCGGCCTGGATGTGGTCATTCTGCAGCCCACGATCGTTTATGGGCCCGGCGGGCGGGCCTGGACCGATTCCCCTGTACGCGAATTGCTGTTCGGATCGGTTGTCTTGCCGAACGAGGGGCATGGGCTCTGCAACGCGGTTTTCGTGGACGACGTGTGCCTGGCCGCCATCAACGCGATCAAGGCCGACATTCCCGCGGGAGAGAGATTTCTTATCAGCGGCCCCACGCCGGTCGAGTGGCGCGAATTCTATCAATCCTATGAAAACATGATCGGGAAACGCAGCTTGGTATTGCAGCCGCAGGGGGTTTCGGCGGTCGACACCAGCGATCCGAGCCAGACGTCATCTGTCAGGATCAGGTTCATGGACCGCACCAAGGCAATGTTTTTCGGCCGCCTGAACGGAAATGCCCGCGGCCGTATCAACATGGTCTTTCGAAAAATCCGCTCGGCACTCGCAAAAAACCCGGTCACGATGCCGAAGGGTGCGACTTTGGCCCTCTATTCCTCACGCTGCGACATTCGGATCGACAAGGCGCGCGACCTAATAGGGTACGTCCCGCAGTTCGATCTCGAGCGCGGCATGGCAATTACGGCGGGATATGTCCGGCGCCGGTATCGCAAGGAAATCGCCCGGCGCAACCGGGCTTGAGCGCAAAGGCCCTAATCCGCGGCGCGGACCAGTCCCGGCACAGAGCTGACCAGGAGGTGCTTGAAGGCAGCCCACAGCGGCAGAATCCGGTCGTCCGGGACAAGGTGCCTAGCGAGGGCGCCATGACCATGGTCTGCGCTCCCGTCGCCGTCGAACTTGATATGCTCAAGCAGGAAATGCCCGAACGCCTTGAGCGCCGGCGTATTCCATGCCGGCGACGTCAGGTATGCGCTAAAAACGCTGTGCAAACCGCCATTCTCATAGCTTGAAATGCTGATCGCGCGTGTCATCGGCGCGACTTTCCGGACCGTCGCCAGGTAGACTTGCCCTAATGCCTCTATCCGATGCCGCAGGCTCGGATCGAGCGGACATAACGTCAGCGACCGCCGCATGAACTCGTCATGGTTCATCTTTTCCCCAGGAAGCGCCACCCCCGGCCACGGCGACAGGTTGTGCGTATTGCACTCCTCGTTTTCGAGCTGCTTCAGCTTGGCATCGTCAGGGTATAGCAAGCGCGCGATCAGGAGATTCTCGCGAAACTGTATCGAAAAGAAATAATATGCCCAGGCCGCGCTCAGAAGGTCATCCTGGCTTATGCCCCTCCAGTTCAGGCAGCATATATCATCGATAATATCTAAATATTTCGGACTCTGTGCGTTCATGAAAATTCTCCCCACCTAAATCCCGCAGAAAACCTTTCTTATTCGTGAAGATATTTACATATACTCTTGTAGTACAGTCTCAGATGCCAAACATTGCACGATCGGAATATGCCAGGTTTCCAAGCCTTGGCTGGCCTGGCCCCTTGCAGTACTTTGGATTTCGATTCGAATATCTGCCGACCAGGCCGGAGATCGGCTCGTTTGCATCGAGAATGACCAGCGGAATGCAGCGACCGGCGAGGAACCGGCCCAATGTGCCCGCCAGACGAACGAAGCTTTCCTGGCTGCGGCAATAGATGAGGAAGGCGAACTGGACGACGCCAAATCGCCTGCGGACCGAAAAAACGAACGGGTGCGCTTCGCCGTCGGCGTGGCAGATCACACTGAGGCAATCATAACCCTGGTGCGCCCGCAGCAGATCGATTTCGAATGCCGATAGGCCTTGGTCGAGATCGAGGCCGCCGGAAAATTCTTCAGTCCAGGCGCCCTTGACGCGTGGCGACAATAGCGGGGCGGCAACCACCCTGCCGGAACTGAATTTCCTGTAGCCCTGAGCGGTCAGTATCTTCCAGGTGTGGGGGGAGGGCGTGACATTGTAGTAGGTGATGTGCTTGTGCTTCAGGGCACAGGCGATCAGCAGGGTACCAAAGGCCCGATATTTCGGGTCGACGTACCAGCTCGACACGCTGCACAATATTCTCGTTTCGGCCGCTTCCTCGATCGCTGTAAAGATCAACAGGATGATGCCAACCGGCTCGCCGTCGGCCTCCAGCACATATCCGTATTGGGGATATCCAGGTGGCGTGGGATGGCTCGTCAAACGACCGAAGGCCACAACCCAAAACCTACGGTCCCGCGCTTCACTAAAGCCGCGCGTCAACAAACTGATTACTCCATCTGCGTCTGTTGTACGAATTTCACGACAGATTACTTTAGGAACTGAAACCCGGTCGGCCCGGTGATCTATAATCACTTGCCCGTCCGCCACCATTTCATTCACCTATTTGGTCCTTCATTGTGACCATCCGCGTTCGAAGGAATTCCACGGTATGTTTGTCAGGGAAATAATATTTGAACAACTCACTCAAGTGGCGACGGAGCAGAACAAAATAGTGCCGGAATTATCCGATGAGGTAGTTCTGCTGGAGTCCGATCTCGATTCGTTATGTTTTGCGATTCTGGTCGCCAGGCTGGAGGAT
>CAZNNJ010000484.1:0-2501 GCA_964574305.1 uncultured Rhodospirillales bacterium
GGCTTTGGAGCCGGACCGTTCCCATGGTGGGGCTATCGGCGGTGGTGGAGGCCCGTGCCGGCTCCGGCTGCGCGCGGCCGGCCGTCCATGTGACATACGTGGCCGCGCGGATCGCCACGCCGACCAGGACGAAGCCTGCCGCGCGTCCCATGCCCCGGAGATTGAGATGTCGCCCGCGCATCAGTGGAACATCTGCGCGGAGCCTGGCTCGTAGCCGGCCCCATAGGTGAGGAAATTGGTGATCCGTTGTTGCGCCTGTGCCTGGTCCTCGACCTTCCGCACCCCGTCGAGACTCTGGGCGCGGGCCATGGCAGCGATAACCGCGGTGAGATCGGCAAGCTGCTGCGCCGCGAGACCCATGAGTTGGTTGCCGGATTGGGCAGCTTGCAGCGCGCCGCTCGCGGATTGGCTGGAGGACACCAGCGCGTTGATCTGGACTCGGGCGTTGTCGAGGTTCTGCACGACGCCGGCCTGGACGTGCATGGAGTCCTGGTAGGCGGCGCGCGCGTTCTGCCAGCGTGTTTGCGCGTCGGCCATGAGTTGCGCGTTGGGCGTCGAGGCCGAATAGCTCTGTGGGTAGGTTTGGGTGAACGCCTGGTCGATCGTGGTGACGCTGTAGGCGATGCCCTGCGCCTGGACCAAAAGCTGCTCGGTCCGCTGGATCGCGGCCTCGAGTTGGGCAACCGCAGAATACGGCAGGCTCGCCAGGTTCTTCGCCTGATTGATCAGCATTGTGGCCTGGTTCTCCAGGCTCTGGATTTCGTTGTTGATCTGCTGCAGCTCTCGCGCGGCGGTCAGTACGTTCTGTGAGAAGTTCGTTGGATCGTAGACGATCCATTGCGCGTCGGCCGGGGCCGTTGCGGTTGCGAGGGTAAGAGCCGTGACGCCGGCGGCAAAGGCTGTGCGAAGACGATGTCCGGTCATGGCTCATTCTCCGGGTTGGGGGTGGAAATCAGGACCGCTGCCCAATCCAGGCCTTTACCCGCCAGACACGAGGCCGCCAAACAGCTGCGGCCATGCGGGGCGATGATCTCGGCAATGGCGGCTTGATCGGTCTTGGATGAGGCGGCGGTGAAGGCGAGCGCGACCTCGGAGAGGCCCAGCTCGAACAGGCGGTTGCCGCGTCGCGACTGGCAGTAATAATCGCGCTTTGGAGTCGATCGGCTCAAAATCTCGATCTGCCGGTCGTTGAGGCCGAAGCGCCGGTAGATGGTGGCGATCTGCGGCTCGAAAGCGCGCTCGTTCGGCAGGAAGATACGGGTCGGGCAGCTTTCGATGATGGCCGGCGCGATGGCGCTCCCGTCGATATCGGCGAGCGATTGGGTGGCGAAGATGACCGAGGCGTTTTTCTTCCTCAGCGTTTTCAGCCATTCTCGCAACTGGCCGGAGAAGCCCTTGTCGTCGAGCGCCAGCCAGCCCTCGTCGACGATGAGCAAGGTGGGACGGCCGTCGAATCGATCTTCGATGCGGTGGAACAGGTAGGAGAGGACGGCCGGCGCGGCGCCGGCCCCGATCAGGCCCTCCGTCTCGAAGGCCAGGACGTCGGCTTCGCCGAGGCGCTCGGACTCGGCATCGAGCAGCCGGCCCCAGGGCCCGGCCACCGTGTACGGCTGCAGCGCCTGCTTCAGTGCGTTCGACTGCAACAGGACCGAGACGCCGGTCATCGTGCGCTCCGCCGAGGGGGCGG
Organism: uncultured Rhodospirillales bacterium; assembly: GCA_964574305.1. Taxonomy (GTDB): domain Bacteria; phylum Pseudomonadota; class Alphaproteobacteria; order BOG-932; family Roseiterribacteraceae; genus BOG-932. The sequence goes on from CAZNNJ010000484.1 coordinate 1,688, forward strand.
ACGCGAGCGAGGTCAGGGCTGACCATAGGTGCTCCTTCAGGTCCGGCGTGACGGTGACGGACTCGCGGGCGAGCAGCGTTGCAACCCATTCCGACGCCCAGGCGCGCTCGCCGGCGTCGTCGATCCGCGCGAGCGGCTGCAGGGCAACGGGTTCGGCCGCATCGTCCGCCAGGGCGCCGCCGAGATCGTGCCAATCGCCGCCCATCGCGAGCGCGGCGGCCCGGATGCTGCCGCCGAAATCGAAGGCAAAGACCTGGGCGCCGTTATAACGGCGGAACTGCAGCGCCATCAGCGCCAGGAGCACGCTCTTGCCGGCGCCGGTCGGTCCGACGATCAGCGTGTGGCCGACATCGCCGACGTGAAGGGAGAAGCGGAACGGGGTCGAACCTTCCGTTTTGGCGAAGAACAGTGGCGGCCCCCGGAAATGCTCATCCCGTTCCGGCCCGGCCCAGACGGCGGAGAACGGCATCAGGTGGGCGAGATTGAGCGTCGAGACCGGCGGCTGGCGGACATTGGCATAGACATGTCCCGGCAGGCTCCCGAGCCGGGCCTCGATTGCATTGACAGTCTCACGCATGCAGGTGAAGTCGCGGCCCTGGATTGTCTTCTCGACGAGCCTCAGCCGTTCTTCGGCGATTCGTGCGTCCTCGTCCCAGACAGTGATCGTCGCCGTAACGTAAGCCTCACCGACAATTTCGGTGCCGAGTTCGTGGAGCCCGGCGTCAGCGTCCAGCGCCTTGTTGGCCGCCGCCGAGTCCAACACGACCCACCCCTCCGTGGTGTTGACCTCCCTTCAGGCCGCCCTGAATCTCTT
>CAZNNJ010000484.1:2511-4945 GCA_964574305.1 uncultured Rhodospirillales bacterium
GGGGGGCGGGGGGTTCGGCGTCGGGGCCTTTGTTGGCGGCGTCGGATCCCATCAGGACCGACGTTTCGTTGGTCATGCCCTCCTTCAGGTTCGCCATGATTGACTTGCGCTTGGCGAACCCCTGGCGCCGGATCTTGCCCAGCAGCTTGGTCGCGTCGGTCTTATCCATGCAGATCGCACGCGTCGACCAGCGATAGGGAAAAGCGAGCCGGTTGAGGTCGTCGAGCAGGCCCGGCCAGGTCTGTGACGGGAAGCCCATGAGGGTGAGTATGCGCAAATGCGCGCGACCGAGGCGCGGCGCGAGACCGCCGGTCAGGTCCTCGTCGACCAGGATGGCATCGAGATACATCGGTGTCTCGGGCACGCGGACGCGCTGGCACCGGGTCGAGATGCACGAATGCAGGTAGGTCAGGGTCTCGCCGTCATCGAGCCATTCCGACTCCGGCATGAAGCCTTCGACCAGCGCGAGCACCCGGTCCGTCCGATCGACGAACCCCTCCAGGGCCGCGCGCCAGTCGGCGCCATCATGAGTGCGGTTCTCATAGAGCCAGGCCTCGGCGCGCGCTGAGTCGTCGGCCGGCGGCAGCCACAGCAGCGTCAGGAAATAGCGGCTCTCGAAATGCGCGCCCTGCTCTTCGAACTGAGCCCGCCGTTCGGCGTCGACCAGGCGCGAGGCCGCATCGGGGAACGGCGTATCGGGATAGCCGTGGGCAGGTTGACGCTGCGCTTCGATGAAGATTGCCCAGCCGGAGCCCAGGCGGCGCAGCGCGTTGTTGAGACGCGAGGTGATCGCGACCAGCTCGGCGGGCGTCGCGGAGTCGAGGTCGGGTCCCCGAAACCTCGTGGTCCGCTGGAACGAGCCATCCTTATTCAGGATAACCCCCTCACCGACCAGGGCGACCCAGGGAAGGAAATCCGCGAGGCTGTCGGAGCGGCGGCGAAATTCGGCGAGGTTCATCATTGTGAGAGCCTCACGCGACCAGATGCTGCGGATAACGCAGGTGGCGGCGCACCACGTCGACGAAGGCGGGATCCCGCTTGGCGGCCCAGACGGCGGCCAGGTGGCCAACTAGCCAGATCGCCCCGCCAATAACCCACAGCCGCAGACCAAGTCCGACCGCAGCGGCGAGCGTGCCATTGACGATGGCGACGGCACGCGGCGCGCCGCCGAGCAGGATCGGCTCGGTCAAGGCGCGATGGACGGGCGCATAGAAGCCGGCGATGGGCTCGACCTGCTCCATCAGACCAGCGCTCCACCGCCGAACTGGAAGAAGGACAGGAAGAAGCTCGAGGCCGCGAAGGCGATCGACAGGCCGAAGACGATCTGGATCAGCCGACGGAAGCCGCCCGAGGTTTCGCCGAACGCCAGCGTGAGGCCGGTGAGGACGATGATGATCACCGAAACCACCTTGGCGACCGGCCCTTGGACCGATTCGAGGATCTGATTGAGCGGCTGCTCCCACGGCATGTTGGAGCCGGCGGCGTAGGCCGGCGCGGTGGCGAGCGCGACGAAGGCGACGGTCGAAGCCGAGCCGATCGCGCGGCGGGCACGGTTGAGCAGCATCACGATTCTCCTGCTTGGGTGAGGACGTAGTCGCCGGTCGGGCCGAGGCCCTTGACCGCGGCGAGTTCGACGAGCCGGCGCGCTGAGCCGCGGCCGGCCAGGACTGCGATGAGATCGATGGTTTCGGCGATCAGCGCGCGGGGGACGGTGACGACGGCTTCCTGGATGAGCTGCTCTAGGCGGCGCAGCGCGCCGATGGCCGACCCGGCGTGCAGCGTGCCGACGCCGCCCGGATGGCCGGTGCCCCACGCCTTCAGAAGATCGAGCGCCTCGGCGCCACGCACCTCGCCGATCGGAATACGATCCGGCCGAAGCCGGAGTGCGGAGCGCACTAGGTCGGACAGCGACGCGGCACCATCTTTGGTACGCAGCGCCACCAGGTTGGGCGCCGCGCACTGCAGTTCACGCGTGTCCTCGATCAGCACCACGCGATCGCCGGTCTTGGCGACCTCGGCGAGTAGCGCGTTGACCAGTGTTGTCTTGCCGGTAGACGTGCCGCCGGCGACTAGAATGTTCTTCCGCTCCCGGATGCCGGCGCCCAGCAGTTCGGCCTGATCGCCGGACATGATGCCGGCGTCGACGTAGTCGGCGAGGGTGAACACCGCGACGGCGGGGCGGCGGATGGCGAAGCAGGGTGCGGCGGCCACCGGCGGGACCAAGCCTTCGAACCGCTCCCCGCTTTCCGGTAATTCCGCCGAGACTCGGGGGCTGCCGGCGTGAACCTCAACGCCGACATGATGGGCGACCAGACGGACGATGCGCTCGGCATCGGCCGGCGTGACACGGCGGCCAGTGTCCTCAAGGTCGCCGGACAGCCGGTCGATCCAGAGCCGGCCGTCGGGATTCAGCATTACCTCGACGATGCTGGGG
>CAZNNJ010000485.1:0-4942 GCA_964574305.1 uncultured Rhodospirillales bacterium
CCACCTGCCGAAGAAATATGCCAAGGCCTTCCAGTTCGTTCAGGTGAATGGCCGCACCAAGCTGGCGATCGGCGGGCAGATTTCCGACTCTATCCCCAACCCGACCTTCGAGGTCGTGGCCGCGCCGGGCGCGCATCTGAAATACTATCGGGCCGAGAATCACGAAGGCCTGTCGCTGCGCGAGATCACCGGTGCGCCGATCCATGCCGTGCCGTCCTTCCGCAACGGCGCCGACCGGCTGCCGGTGATGGATGCGCAGCATGTCCATGCCACCCTGATGTTCCCGACCCTGTTCTCCGCCATCGAGCGGCGGATGAGCCATGACCACGACTTGCTCAACGCCACGCTGCATTCGCTCAACCAATGGACGGATGAAGAGTGGGGCTTCCACCGCGACGAGCGCATCTTCGCCACGCCGGTGATCTCGCTGGCCGATGTCGATCTCGCGGTGAAGGAGCTGGAATGGGCGCTGCAGCGCGGCGCCCGCACGGTCATCCTGCGGCCGGCGCCGGTGCCCGGCTATCGCGGCAGCCGTTCGATGGGCTTCGAAGAGTTCGATCCGTTCTGGGCGCGCGTCGCCGAGGCGAAGATATTCGTCTCGCTGCATGCCTCGGACTCCGGCTATGACCTGTTCACCCAGATGTGGACCGGCGGGCAGGAGTGGAAGCCGTTCGAGCCCGATCCGTTCTCGAACTGCCAGCGCATCATCGACCGCGCCATTTCCGACACCGTCTCGGCGCTGATCTGCCACGGCGTGTTCGACCGCCACCCGAACGTGCGCATCGCCTGCATCGAGAACGGCGCCTTCTGGGTCGACGGGCTGATCAAGACCTTCAACCACGTCTACGGCCAGATGCCGCAAAGCTTCAAGCAGCACCCGACCGAAGTGTTCAAGCGCTGCTTCTTCGTCGCCCCCTTCAACGAGGATTCGATCCCCGACCTGGTCGGCCAGATCGGCGCCGACCGGGTCCTGTTCGGCAGCGACTGGCCACACCCCGAAGGCGTCGCCGAGCCGCTCGACTTCCTGGCCGAGCTCGAGCGCCTCGGCGCCGCCGACCAGCAGAAGATCATGAGCAGCAACCTCAAGGGGTTGCTGGAGGGCGCGCGGGATTAGAGTCGCAGGTCGGATTAGCGTGAGCGTAATCCGACATCAAGCGGCGGGATGTCGGATTACGCTCACGCTAATTCGACCTACAAAATGGCCATTATCACAAACTATGGCCGCTGACCGCCGATAACTCGCGCTTGCCATCCCGTGCAATGCGGGCGACTTAGTCCTGGCGGAAAATGCCGGACCTCGGGGGAAGATCTTGAAGAACACGCTGATCGGTTTGCTGCTGCTCGCGGCGGCTTATGCCCCGGGGGCTCACGCCGCGCGGGATGGCGAGGCGGTCTACAAGGCCCAGTGCGCGATGTGCCATGACGGCGCCAACGAGCGGGCGCCGCGGCGCGAGGCGTTGAAGGCGTTCGAGCCCGAGCTGGTGCTGAAGGCGCTGATCGACGGGCCGATGGCGGCGCAGGGCAGGGCGCTGAACGACGCCGAGATACACGAAGTCGCCATCTTCCTCACCGGCAAGCAGTTCACCTCCGGCGGGATGCCGCAGCAGGCCTATTGCGCCGACCGCACCGTGTCGCTGGCCAAGGCGGCTGAGCTGCCGTCCTGGAACGGCTGGGGCAATAACCACATGCAGACTCGATTCCAGCCGGCGGACAAGGCTGGGCTCAAGGCCGCCGACGTGCCGAAGCTGAAGCTGAAATGGGCCTTCGCCGTGCCGGGGGTGATCCGCGTCTACGGCCAGCCGACCGTCGTCGCCGGCACCGCCTTCTTCGGCACGGCGTCCGACAAGGTCTATGCCGTCGACGCCAAGACAGGCTGCCTGCGCTGGGAGTTCGATGCCGATGCCGGCGTGCGTACGGCGATCTCGGTCGAGCAGGTCGGCGGCAAGTGGATGGCCTTCTTCGGCGATTTGCGCGGACAGGTCTACGGCATCGATCCCGCGGGCGGAAAGCTGATCTGGAAGGAGAAGGTCGAGGACCATCCGCTGGCCTATATCACCGCCGCACCGACCTTCCATGACGGCCGCCTCTATGTCGGCGTCGCCTCGCGCGAGGAGACCGCGACCGGTCCCGACTATCCCTGCTGCAATTTCCGCGGCAGCGTCGTGGCGCTGGATGCGGCGACCGGCAAGCGTATCTGGAAGACCTACACCATCCCGGACCAGCCCAAGCCGACCGTCGATGACGGCACCGGCCGGGGCAAGATGCTGATCGGCCCGGCCGGCGGCTCGGTCTGGGGGGCGCCGGCGGTCGATCCCAAGGCGCGGGCGGTCTATGTCGGCACCGGCAACGACTATACCGGGCCTGAGCCCAAGACCACCGACGCGATGATGGCCTTCGACATGGATGACGGCCATGTCCGCTGGGTCCACCAGATGGACCGCGACGATGTCGGCTTCCAGCCCTGCGCCACGCCGATGGAGCCGATGAAGTGCAATCACGGGCCGGATTACGATTTCGGCTCCTCGCCGATCCTGGCAACCCTGCCGGACGGCAAGCGCATCGTGATGGCGGGCCAGAAATCCGGCGTCATCCATGGCGTCGATCCGGATCACGACGGCAAGACCGTCTGGGATACGCGCATCGGCAAGGGCGGCTATGAGGGCGGCATCGAATTCGGCATGGCGACCGACGGCAAGCTGCTCTATGCGCCGCTGTCCGATTTCCAGTTCAAGGTCGCGATGTCGGGCGAGGCCGGGGCACGCGCCACGATCATGGGCGTGCCGACGCTGCTCGACCCGGCCAGCGGCGGCGGCGTCTTCGCCCTCGACCTCGTGACCGGCAAGATCGTTTGGCATGCCCCGCCCTCCGACTGCCACGGCGACACCAGCTGCAGCCCGGCCCAGACCGCCGCGCCCTCGGTCATTCCGGGCATCGTCTTCTCCGGCTCGATCGACGGCCATATGCGCGCCTATTCGACCGCGGACGGCAAGGTGGTGTGGGACTTCGACACCAAGAAGCCGTACCAGACGGTGAACGGCGTGACCGGCAACGGCGGCTCGATCGACGGCCCGGGCCCGGTAATCGTCGACGGCGTCCTCTATACCAATTCCGGCTACGGCTATGTCGGCGAGGCGACGGGGAACGTATTGCTGGCGTTCAGCGTGGACGGGAAGTAGGGCGGATGAGCGTAGCGTAATCCGCCAGCCGAGCATGGCTCGGCATCGGTGCGTGTGGAGGCACCCCACGGCGGATTATGCTTTGCTCATCCGCCCTACCGGTAACGCATCCCACCTCTGATTTTTCGCCGTTCGTCGTGCTGCTCGCGCCCTGTATCCATGCGCCAACTCCCGACCTTGGATGCATGCGATGCGGTTCGACGATACGCTTTCCCGCCTTGTGATTGCCGTGCTCGGCGCCGATGCCGGCATCGAGATCCTGGACACCATGACCATCGACCCGGCGGTGACCGGGGATGGGGAGGTCGTGTCGCGGGCGACGGTGGCGATGGCGCTCAATGCCGTGCTGATGCATGGGCTGCTGGAGCGGGTGCCGACCGGCGCGGCCTATGTCGCCGACCGCCGCCGGGCCGGGCGCCGCATCACCTTCGACCATGGGGCGCTGCGCACGGTTCGCTTCTTCGAAGGACCGACCGGGGCGCTCCCGGCGGGCGAGCGGGCCTTTACCCGGATCCTGGAGCCGCTCGGTTATCGTATTTCCGGCCTCTATCCGCTGTCGCGGCTGCGGATGACCGGCCGCGCCTACACTCATGCCGACCATCCCGAGACGATTCCGCAATTCTTCGTCAGCGAGCTGCATATCGAGGAGTTCTCCCCCGAATTCCATGACGCCGCCGTCCGTGTCTTCGGCAATTCGCGCGACCCGCTGAACGCTGAGGCGCGCACGCTCCTGGAGCGGCTGGCACTGCAGGGTCAGGCGCCGCTATGGCTCGCGGTCGACGGCCTGCCGTCCCTGGCTGCCGCTTTCGGACGCCAGCACGACACGCCTACCCAAACGGACTATCGGCTGCTGCTCGCGGAATCGGCCGAGGCGGCCTGGATCGCGACCGAGGGCCACGCCTTCAACCATTTCACCGACCGCGTCGCCGATGTCTATGCGCTGGGGGCCGATCAGAAGGCGCTGGGTCGGCCGATGAAGGACAAGATTGAGATCTCGTCCAACGGCCGCGTCCGCCAGACCGCCTTCAAGGCCGATCCGGTCGATCGCCGCTTCCGCACCGAGGCGGGCGAGACGACAGCCTCGGTCCCCGGCTCGTTCTACGAATTCATCAGCCGCGACAGTTTCGCCGCCGCCAGCGGCCGCCGCATGCTGGACCTGACCTTCGACAGCGGCAACGCCCAGGGCATCTTCAGGATGACCGCCGCCGGTGGGCGGTAACGCCGCATGTAGCGTTTCCTTTATTTCTTTTCGCTTGGGGCCGCATGGATTTTTAATGCCGGCCCATGCCCTATTCCCGCGCGACAGCCGCCCTTCACCGGCGGCCATCGCAACGGGAGATTTATCGTGTGGAGCGTTTTCGATCCGCGGACGGGCCTGGTAGCCGTCGCGGCACTTTCGCTTATGTCAGCATCGGCCAGGGCGCAGGACGCCCAGCCGGCTTCGCCGCCGCCCTTCTCGGTCTGGGCCCAGCTCGAAGCCGGCATCACGGCCAATCCCGACCAGCCGCATTCCGGCATCAATTTCGGCCATCTCTTCACCGACAAGACCAACCAGCCGGTGCTCAACCAGCTGCTGGTCACGGCTGAGCAGCCGCTCGACCCCGCCGCCACCGCCTCCGCCGCCGGTTTCCGGGTGCAGGGCATGTTCGGTACCGACGCGCGCTAGACCCATTTCCTTGGAGAGTTGGACAAGGACATTTCCGATCCCACCCCACTCGACATCGTCGAGGCAAGGGTCAACATTGACCAGCCCTGGACCACCAACC
>CAZNNJ010000486.1:0-4940 GCA_964574305.1 uncultured Rhodospirillales bacterium
CCGATCTGCGGCGGCCCGAGGCCGGGCAGGTCGCAATAGACGCGCCCGGCCTCATCTTCGCTGATCTCGCAGCGGTTCGACTGGAGCCAGAGGGGGCCGAACACGGCGCGGACGAAATCCGGCGTCGCCTTGGCCTCGCCGAACGCGCGGACCGCGATCAGCGCGGGGTCCCATCGGACGATCACGTTGCCGATGTCGAAGACGATATTGCGGATGGGTGGGTTCACAAGTGCCCTATTGCGGTGCCGGTATCTCATGCAAACGGCCGCCGATATCCACATCGAACCAGCGGCCGCCGGTAAAGACGCTGTATTCGCCATCCCGCTCAACTCTACAGCCCGCACACACCCTCGGGCCGTATTCATCTGAGTTCATCGCGCCGTCATAACGGATCGGCACGACGATCCGTCCGGTCGGATCGGCAAATCCATACTTTTCGCCGCGCTTGAGGCGTACGACGCCGTGGTGAAACTGGTCGGCCATGTTATCCATCATCGCGACATCGCGGATAACGATCCGCCCCGTCCGGTCGGCATAGGCAAAGACTCCGGGACTAAGGTCCAGCCATGCCAATCCGTAGCGATTGAATTCGGCGCAACCAAGATATTCGGAGGAGACGTACTGCTCTCCCCCGCGCTCGACCAGCATAGCTGCGGGATCAGGCGGGTTGTCTTCGCCGACGGCGCAGGCCGGCTTCGAGTCCGCAAACGCTCCGCTGGCGCAAGCGGTCATTGCCGCCAGCAACACCAAAGCAGTTGCGTGCGGATGTTTCACGGGTTCACCCGGCTGCCGTCATCTCAGGCGAAGGCCGGCCGCCGCGCCACCACCGTCGGCAAGGCCTGCTCCAGCCGGCCGCCCACCCGCACCGGCGCGATGCGCTTGGCGAGCCCCGTGAGGTCGTCAGTCTCCACGAACGCCCCGCAGATCGTCGCCGGCCCCTCGGCCGGGGCGAAGCGTTCGCCGGGCATCTCGCGCACGAACTTTCGTGACCGACGCCTCCTTCTGCATGCCGATGACGCTGTCATAATCGCCGCACATGCCGGCGTCGGTCGTGTACGCAGTGTGAGGAGCGGAGCAATGCTGCGGCGCCAGTAATGGCTTCGGTGCTTGCAAGACCTAAACGCCCCCATATATGATGGCACTGTGCCAAGAGTTGTGATCGATACCGACGTTCTGTTGTCGGGTTTTCTGTCGCCGGACGGCGCATCGCGGCAGCTTGTCCTGGATGCGCTCGATCGAAAATTCGCGCTGCTGCTCTCAACGCCACTGCTGTTGGAGTATGAGGCGGTCCTGCGTCGGCCACAACATCTTGCACGAGCACAGGCAACCGACGCCGAGGTCACGGAAATATTGGATGCGCTGGCGGGTATCTGTGTGCCGGTTGTGTTCGACTATAATTGGCGGCCGACCGGTGCCCATGCCGACGATGAACTGGTCATAGAAACCGCGATCAACGGTCACGCCGACACGCTCGTTACGTTCAATTTGAGAGACATGCGAAACGCCGGCGCGGTGTTCGGTTTTCAGGCGCAACGGCCAGGCCTGCTGGTCAGGAGGATAAGGGCATGAGCACCGTAAAAATCCAGCTTCGGCTGCCGGAAGACATGAAGGATGCTGCCATGCGGCAAGCCTCGTTGTCCGGGGTCAGCATGAATCTGTTCATTGCCACGGCCGTCGCGGCCCGCGTCGGCGCGCAGTCGGAGGCTGAGCGCTATTTTTCCGCGCGGGGATCCCGCACGACGCCGGCACGCGCCAAGGCCCTGCTGATGCGTCTCGGCACGCCCGGCCAATTGCGCGGTGACGACCGGCTCGACGTCACAGACGAGGTTTGACGCACTCTCAGGCAAAGGCCGGCCGTCGCGCCACCACCACCGGCAAGGCCTGCTCCAGCCGGCCGCCCACCCGCACCGGCGCGATGCGCTTGGCGAGCCCCGTGAGGTCGTCAGTCTCCACGAACGCCCCGCAGATCGTCGCCGGCCCCTCGGCCGGGGCGAAGCGTTCGCCGGGCATCTCGCGCACGAACTTTCGTGACCGACGCCTCCTTCTGCATGCCGATGACGCTGTCATAATCGCCGCACATGCCGGCGTCGGTCATATAGGCGGTGCCGCCGGGGAAGATCTGGCAGTCGGCGGTGGGCACATGGGTGTGGGTGCCGATGACGAGCGAGGCGCGGCCGTCGCAGAAATGGCCGAAGGCCATCTTCTCGCTGTTGGCCTCGCCATGGACGTCGACGATGACGGCCTGGGCTGCGCGGCCCATCGGGTTCTGCTTCAGCACCTTGTCCAGCGCGGCGAACGGGTCGCCCAGCGCGTCCATGAACAGGCGGCACATCAGGTTGACGACCAGCACGCGGCGGCCGTCGCGGGCCTGCAGGATCACCGCACCCTTGCCCGGCGTGCCGTCGGGATAGTTGATCGGGCGGAGCAGCCTGGGCTCCTGCTCGATATAGGGGATGATCTCCTTCTTGTCCCAGACATGATTGCCGGTGGTGATGCAGTCGACCCCGGCGGCGAACAGCTCCTTGGCGATGGTCTCGCTGATGCCGAAGCCGTGGGCGGCGTTCTCGCCGTTCACCACAACGAAATCGAGGTCGAGCTTGCGCCGAAGATCGGGCATGTTGGCGATCACCGCTTCGCGGCCGGTGCGTCCCATGATATCGCCCAAAAACAAGATTCTCACGTTAGTACTGGGCTCATCACCGGTGTCTCGGCCTCATCGGCGAACGGAATTGGAAAGGCGGAAGGATCCGCACGGTCGTTGGCATGAGTTATCCGCAGTGGCCCTGTTTACCAGGGGGGAACCATATAACCGGACCACGATCCGGTCAGCGACAGCTCCCTATGCGAATAAATTACGGCCCCCGGGATGAACTGGCCTGACGGGCCGCGCAGAAACCTTCCGTCTTTAATCTATGCCCGGCCGAGCCGGTCCGCAATGACCCCGATGCGATCGGTCAGATGATCGACCGCCGCGACCAGCAGCTCCTCGTCCTCCGCCGACAGGCTGGGCTGAGCCGCGGCAGGCTTTCCCTTGGTACCGAGCGCCGCCTTGGTCTCGCTCAGCTCATCGGCCAGCATCAGGCCGGCCAGCACCAGTATCTGGGTCTCGCCGACGCCACCGACGGGGCCGGGCCCGACGAGTTGCTTTACCCGGCTGTCGACCATGCCGGCCAACTCGCGGACACGGTCCTGCTGCCCGTCGTCGCAGGCCACCGCGTAGGATCGTCCGTTGATGCTGATATCGACCTTTGGCAATAAAATCTTCCCGTGAAGCTCAGTTCGCCAGCGCGGCTTCGATACGCTGGATCATCTTGTCGAGGCGGGCCGCGACGGCGGCCGTATCCGCCGAGCCGCCGGCCTTGGCGGCGCCCGTCCCGCTGCCTTCCGCGGCCGCGGCGTTCGCGTCCAGCCGGTCGATGGCCTGATCCAGCCGCTCAAGCGCCTCGCGCAACCTGTCCGAAACATTCGCCAATATCGCGTTCCTTGCGACTTCAATCACATGCAAACTATGAAACCATAGCCTAAACAGTCAATCGGAACGCTGTCAGCCCTAAAATTTGTGAGGCAAAAGCAGTATGATCCCTGTAAAGGTCCCCCGCGCGGGGCCGATACCCCGGACATACAAAAAATTGTAACGATGTACGGCGCACGGATTCCCGTGCCCGAACCACGAGAGAGCGGAGTGAGAAATGGCCCTGGACGCAGCACCGGTGAGCAAGGTCGCGCACGATAAACTGGCGAACGCGCTGCGTTTTCTGACCCTGGATGCGGTGGAGAAGGCCAACTCCGGCCATCCCGGCCTGCCGATGGGCATGGCCGATGTCGCCACCGTGCTCTACAGCCGGTTCCTGAAGTTCGACCCGAGCAATCCGGCCTGGCCGGATCGCGACCGGTTCGTGCTGTCGGGCGGCCACGGCTCGATGCTGCTTTACGCGCTGAACTATCTGACCGGCTACAAGGCGATGACCTTGGACGACATCAAGCTGTTCCGCCAGACCGGCAGCAGGACGCCGGGCCATCCCGAGCACAATATCGAGACCGGCATCGAGACGACGACCGGGCCCCTGGGCCAGGGCCTCGCCACCTCGATCGGCATGGCCATCGCCGAGGCCCACCTGGAGGCCCGCTTCGAGGGGCTGGTCGACCATTACACCTATGTGATCGCCAGCGACGGCGACCTGGAGGAGGCGGTCAGCCACGAGGCATGCTCGCTGGCCGGGCATCTCTCGCTCGGCAAGCTGATCGTCTTCTATGACGATAACGGCATCTCGATCGACGGCCATACCTCCCTCGCCTTCTCCGACGACACGCCGGGCCGCTTCGCCGCCTATGGCTGGCATGTCCAGCGGATCGACGGCCACAACACCTCGGCCATCGCCGCCGCCATCGCCGCGGCGCAGGCCGATCCGCGCCCGTCGATCATCGCCTGCAAGACGATCATCGGCTTCGGCTCGCCCAACAAGGCCGGCACCCACGACGCCCACTCCAACGCCTTCGGTGCCGAGGAGCTGGCGGCAACTCGTGAATCGCTCAACTGGCCCTATGGCCCGTTCGAGGTTCCAGACGAGGTGCTGAACGAGTGGCGCCGCTTCGGCGAGCGCGGCCGCCCGGTGCGCGAGGCCTGGGACGCGACGCTGAAGTCGGTTTCGGCAACCAAGCAGGCCGATTTCGCCAATGCGATGGAAAGCGACGTCCCGGCCGCGGTCGGCGAGGCGCTGGTCGCGGTGAAGAAGGACGCGGTGGCCACCAAGCCAAAGCTGGCCACCCGCCAGTCGTCGGGCAAGGTGCTGGATGCGATCTTCGCGCACTTCCCCGAGCTGATGGGCGGCTCGGCCGACCTGACCCCGTCGAACAACACCAAGGTGAAGGGTTTCGCCGGGGTCCGTCGCGGATCGTTCGGCCGCGCGTATATCCCTTACGGGGTGGCCGAATTTGGGCTT
>CAZNNJ010000487.1:0-4932 GCA_964574305.1 uncultured Rhodospirillales bacterium
TTTGTCGCCTGGCGCAGCCCGTCGCGATACTGGGCCAGCGCGTCGGCGCGCATCGCCGAATCCAGCTCCTGGGTGATCGGACCCAACTTGTCGCCGGCGGCGCTCGGGTTGGCCGGGCGGATTTCGCTCAGCTTGGCGATGATCTGACCGTCGTCGGTCTGGACGGCGGCGATGTCGCCGACCTTGTCCAGCCGGAACAGCGCGTCGGTCAGCGCTTGCGAAACGGGCGCGGCCGGCTTTTCAACCGGGTCGCGGATCAGCGGCGGGGTCGAATCCAGCTTGCCGCCGCTGTCCTTGGCGATCTGGTCGAGAGTCGTGCCGCTCTTAGCCTTGCCGGCAAATTCCGCGGCCCGCTTGGCGATCTGGGCGGCCTGCTGTTCCCTGGTCCAGTCGGCGACGATCTGGGCGCGGACATCGGCCAGCGGGCGCAGCGCCGGGGGCGTCACAGCGTCCAACCGGACTGCGAAATAGCCGCCGTTCTTGTCGTCCTGGAACGCCGTGGTCTCGCCCTGCTGAGTCTGAAAAGCGGTTGCAAGCCAGTCAGGGTTCGGCTTGACCGTCTTGTCGGAGCTGACCGCATCGCCTTTCGCGTCTATCGGGCCGAACTTCGCCGGCTTGGCGCCGACCGTGCCGCCGACCTCGTCCATCGAGGCGCCGCCGGTCAGCCTGTCGCCCATTTTGTCGATCTTCTGCGACAGCTGGTCGATCGCGGTGTCGCGCTTCACCTGCTCGCCGAGCTTGTCCTTGACGTCGTCGAACGGCACCTGATGGCCGGCATGGATGTCGTCGACCACGATGACGTGCCAGCCGAGAAGGGTTTTGATCGGCCCGATCGGCGCCCCTTTCGAGGCAGCGAAGACCGGCTCGCGCAACTCCTCGGGGAAGAGGTCCTTGGACAGGAAGTCGAGTGCCACCGGCTGGCCGCCCTTGGCCGCCTTGGCCGCGTTGGCGATGCTCTTGCCGCCTTCCATCGCCTTGGCGACCGCGTCGGCGGTTGCCTGGTCGGGGACGAGCAGCTGGGTGACCTTGCGCTTTTCCGGATCGATATATTCGGCCTTGCGCTGGTCATAGGCGGCGTGCAGCTCGTCGTCGGTCGGCTTGATCTCGGCCATCATCACGTCGGGCGTCACCGCGAGCACGGTGAAGGTCCGGTATTCCGGCGCGGTGAACTCGGCGGCATGCGCCTTGTAGTAGGTGTCGATCTCCGCATCGCTCGGCGCGGCGATGCCGGTCGCCGCCGTGTTCGGGATCGTCACCGTCTGGGCGACGCGCTGCTCGTTGCGATAGCGATAGATATCGTCGACCAGGAATTTCGGCGCGGTGGCGCTGGAGGCGATCGGGTTGATCAGCAGCTGGCGGGTCATGCTGGCGCGGATCTGCGGGATGAAGGTTGCCTCGCTCAGCCCCTCATTCTGCAGCATCATCCGGAACCGGCCTTGATCGAAGCGCTTGTTCTCTCCGGCGAAGGCAGGCTCGGCCTGGATGATGTCGCGCACCAGCGCATCGCCGACGCGGAAGCCCGCCGCCTTCGCCGCATTGGCGACCAGCGCATTATCGATCGCCTGATCCAGCGTCTGCTGGACCAGCGCCTGCTTTTGCGGAACGGTCGGGTTGAAGGCGTGCGCCTGCCGCTCGTAATTCTGCAATTCGCGGCGGAAATCCCGGTCCAGCTCGTTCAGCGTGATCGTCGTCCCGCCAACCACGGCGGCGTCGTTGCGCGTTGTCGCCCCCAGCAGCAGGTCGCGAAAGCCGTAGCCGACGCCCAGCAGGCCGAAGGTCAGCACCAGGATGCCGAAGAAGACCTTCCCGACGAGCGAGTTGATGATGACGCGAAAAGCCTGGAGCATTGGACCAACATACGCAGTGAGGCCGCCCGGTTTGGGCGCCCTTTTAAGAGCCGCGCATCTTAAGGGGTGGCCATGCCCCGGGCAACCCGAGCGAGAGGCTGCGTGCGTCCCGCCGGCGGAGGCTGTCCAG
Source organism: uncultured Rhodospirillales bacterium (assembly GCA_964574305.1). Lineage (GTDB taxonomy): Bacteria > Pseudomonadota > Alphaproteobacteria > BOG-932 > Roseiterribacteraceae > BOG-932. The sequence continues at coordinate 1,978 of CAZNNJ010000487.1, forward strand.
GTGGCGCAGGAAGACCGGAAGCTGATAGGGTCTCCAGCCGCAAACAGGAGGCGCAGTGGCCGGCTTTCCCATCGCAAATATCGGTTTCGTCCTGCTGACCGCGTCGCTGGTGGCGATCGTGTCGCGGCGCCTGCGGCTGCCATACAGCGTCGGGCTGGTCGTCGCCGGGATCGGGTTGGCGCTGTTGCCGGTCGGGGTCGAGCTGCCGCTGACCCGCGACCTGATCTTCAGCGTCTTCCTGCCGCCGCTGATCTTCGAGGCGGCGCTGCAGCTGAAATGGCGGGACGTGCGCCGTGACCTGCCGCTGACCCTGGGGCTGGCCCTGCCCGGTGTCGCCGTCGCTGCCGCTTTTGTCGCTGCCGGCATGCATTGGGCCGCCGGCTGGAGCTGGATCGGCGCCGGCTTCTTCGGGATCCTGATCGCCGCCACCGACCCCGTCTCGGTCATCTCCGCCTTCAAGGAGATGCGGGCCGAGCGAAGGCTCAGCATGGTGGTCGAGACGGAGAGCCTCCTCAATGACGGCACCGCCGCCGTCGGCTTCAGCGTGCTGGCGGCGATGCTGGCGGGCGGGGCGGTGACGCCGCTGGCGGTGACCGGCGCGTTGGCCTGGACGATGGCAGGAGGCGTCGTGGTCGGGATCGGCGTCACCGGGCTGATGCTGGTCGCCGCCGGCCGCACCGACGATCATCTGGTCAAGATCACGCTGACGACCATCGCCGCCTACGGCTCCTTCCTGATCGCCGAGCATTTCCACACATCGGGTGTTCTGGCCTCGATGACCGCGGGGCTCTTGGCCGGCAACACCAAGGGGCTCTGCGCGATCGATGAGCGCGGCTACAGTCACGTGCTCGCCTTCTGGGAATATGCCGCCTTCCTGGTCAATTCCGTCGTCTTCATCCTGATCGGCGGGCATGAGGCGCATCAGCCGCTGAGGCTCTATGCGGCCGCTGCCGGCATCGCGGTCGTCATCGTGCTGCTGGGCAGGATGCTCGCCGTCTATCCGATCGCGGCGCTTGCCCGGCGCACCGCTTTCGCTGTCAACCTGCGCTATCAGCATGTGCTGGTCTGGGGTGGGCTCAGGGGCGCGCTTGCCCTGGCGCTGGCGCTCGCCCTGCCCGAGAGCGTGCCGGAACAGCGGGAGATCGTCGTTGTCTGTTTCGCGGTTGTGGCATTCTCGGTCTTCGTCCAGGGGCTGACCATGCCCTGGCTGCTGCGCCGCTTCAGATTGACCCAAGGTTGATCGGGCGGGCCAAGTCGGACTATCCACGTGGCGATGTTCAATCAAATCCTCTCGTTCCTGAGCGGGGAATCCCCGGCTTCCACCCGGCGGGACCAGCTCCAGGTCGCGGTCGCCTCCCTGATGGTCCATGCCGCAGCGATGGACGACACGTTCGACGCAGCCGAGCGGCGCACGATCGAGCGGCTGCTGGGCGAGCGCTTCGCGCTCCCGCCGGATACGGTGAAATCGTTGCTGGCCGCGGCCGAGATGCGGGCCGAGGAATCCAGCCAGCTCTACCCTTTCATCCGCCTCGCGGTCGAAAAGCTGGACGAGCGGGGCAGGGTGCAGCTGATCGAGATGCTGTGGGAGGTCGCCTATGCCGACGGCGTGCTCGATCCCGATGAGGATGCGCTGCTGCGGCGGGTGGCCGGACTGCTGTATGTTTCCGACTATGACCGCGGCGAGGCGCGCAAGCGGGTCTTGCGCCGAATCTGCCTGGCAAGCCAAGGCGAAACTCGGCAGAACGACGCGGCTAAATAGAAGACAGGACGAAGAGGGGCACCGAGATGGGCACGCGACCGAAGCTGATCGCCGGTAACTGGAAGATGAACGGCACACGCGCCGAGGCGAAGGCGTTCATCGACAAGCTGCGCCTGCTCGATCCCCGGCCGCGTCCGGGGCGGCAGCTGCTGATCTGCCCGCCGGCGACGCTGATCGCCGAAATGGCGGTGCAGCTTGCCACGCTGGGCGTCGCAACCGGCGGCCAGAACTGCCATCCTGGCGTCAATGGCGCCTTCACCGGCGACGTCTCCGCCGGCATGCTGCGCGACGCCGGGTCCAGCTATGTCATCGTCGGCCATTCAGAGCGCCGCGCCATGCATGGCGAGACCGACCAGCTGGTGCATGTGAAGGCGCTCGCGGCGCGCCGGCACGACCTTATTCCGATCATCTGCGTCGGCGAGACCCTGGCCGAGCGCGAGGACGGGCACGCCGAGACCGTGGTGCGCAAACAGGTGCGGGACTCGGTCCCGGATGGGATCGAAGGGAATGCGCTCGTGGTCGCCTACGAGCCAGTCTGGGCGATCGGAACCGGGCGCGCCGCGACACTGGACGATATCGGGGCGATGCACCATGTGATCCGTGAAGCGATGTCAGGCAAGTCGGATGACGCCGAGTGCGGGCTGATCCTCTATGGCGGATCGGTCAAGCCCGAAAACGCCGCCGGCATCCTGGCCGTCGACGGGGTCGACGGCGCCCTGATCGGCGGCGCCAGCCTGGCGGCGGCGGACTTCATGGCGATCGCCGACGCGGTCTGACCGCCGGGGCCTATTGGCAAGCGGGGCCGCAAGCCCTAGAAGCGTGCGGTCATGCGGCCGCGACCTTTTGAGGGCGCGGCGTTTTTGGTGTATCTCAACGCGAAGCTGGGTCTTCGAGCGGGTTATTGATGGAAATCGTTCTGCGCGTCCTCCAGGTTTTCCTGGCCGTCGGCCTGATCGGCGTCGTGCTGCTGCAGCGCTCGGAAGGCGGCGGGCTGGGGCTGGGATCGGGCGGCGGCGCCGGCTCGTTCATGAGCGTGCGTGGCCAGGCCAATTTCCTGACCCGCGTGACCGCGATCCTGGCTGCCCTGTTCATGGCCACCTGCCTGGTGCTGGCCCTGCTGGCCAAGCCGAGCGTCGCGCCGAAATCCATCTTCGACACCCCGGCGCCCGTGCCCACGACGCCGGATGCTGTCACGC
>CAZNNJ010000488.1:0-4927 GCA_964574305.1 uncultured Rhodospirillales bacterium
GCGAGATAGAGGAGGATCTCGCCAGACTCGAAGACGCGCAGTGGGGGGGAAATGCTGTAATCGACCAAAGCGGGGATTTTGCTGTTCGGGTTGATCGCCACAAAGCCGGTCGAGAATTGTTCGCCTTCGCTGATCCGGATCGGCCAGGCATCGTAGTCGGCGTCAAATCCGGCTTCGATCAACTCCTCGAGGAGAATGGTTACCTTCTGACCATTTGGCGTTGCCAATGAATAAAGTTGAAGCGGATGTTTGCCGCAGGGCAGTTCCTTCTCGTGCGTCGCACCGGCGACCGGACGGTTGATACCTGCGAAAGGGCCGCCATTCGTCTCATCCCAGGTCCAGACTCGCGGCGGTGTATAGGGTCTGTCGCTCATGCGAATGGCCTTCTGTGTCATCCCGTTTCCAATTACGCCGATGTCGCGCCTGATCGGGGCTTTCGCTGAAATTCATTGCCATGGGAGTCCCAACTGGGCTCGGTGCCACAGCGTTTTCGACGCTTATCACAGCACCTCGAAGAGGCCGGCCGCCCCCATGCCGCCGCCCACGCACATCGAGATGACAACATTCCGGACACCTCGTCGCTTGCCCTCGATCAGTGCGTGCCCGACCATGCGGGCGCCCGACATGCCGTAAGGATGCCCGATCGAGATCGCGCCGCCGTTCACGTTGAGCAACTCATCGGGAATGCCGAGCTTGTCACGGCAGTGGAGCACTTGTACCGCAAACGCCTCGTTCAATTCCCAGAGCCCGACGTCCCCCATCTTGAGACCGAAACGCTCGAGCAGCCGCGGGACGGCGAATACGGGACCGACGCCCATCTCGTCCGGCTCTGTTCCGGCTACTGCCATACCCACATATCGACCCAGCGGTTGCAGGCCCCGCTTCTCGGCGAGTTGCGCTTCCATAAGCACACAAGCCGATGCGCCATCGGATAGCTGGCTGGCATTGCCAGCAGTGATGACCCCTCCCTCTCGCACAGCTGACAGTGCCGAAAGTCCTTCAAGAGTCGTTTCGGGCCGATTGCCCTCGTCTTTGGCAAGAGTGACTTCGCGTTCGGAAACAGCTCCGGTTTCCTTGTCCTTAACAAGCATTGTTGCGGTGAAGGAGAATATCTCCTGGTCGAACCGGCCGGCCGCCTGCGCGGCGGCGGTGCGCTCCTGCGACTGAAAAGCGTATGCGTCCTGGCGGTCACGGTCGACGCCATAGCGGCTGGCTACAACTTCGGCCGTATCCAGCATAGACATGTAGACGTCGGGCGCGATGTCGAGGAGCCCGACATCCTGGTCGATCCGCAGATCCTTGGTCTGGACGGTCGATATCGATTCGACGCCGCCGGCGACGATTACATCCATACGATCCAAAACGATCTGCTTTGCAGCCGTGGCGATCGCAACCAACCCTGATGCGCATTGGCGGTCGATGGTAACGCCCGCCACCGAAACCGGTAGCCGCGCCCGCAGTGCCGCCGTGCGTCCGATCGTTGCCTGGAACCCCTGCGGCAGCGCGCTGCCCAGGATGCAATCGTCAATCTCGCCAGGGTCAATCCCAGCCCGCTCGACCGCCGCGGTGATCGCTTTCGCCGCCAAGCTGGGGGAAGGCAGATTGTTATAGGCCCCGCGATACGCACGCCCAATCGCTGTTCTAGCGGTCGACACAATTACGGCGTCACGCATTTGGCCGCTCTCCTCATTCGGTCAAAGTATTGAAGCAGGTCAACCGCGCAAGCGCGCTATCGGTTTCGCAGCACGTTTCAAGTTGATCAGTCGATGGGCGATCTTGTGTTAACCGGACGCTCCATGGGGATGTTCGCCGCAAGCTCGGCTGGCAACCACGAAGCCATTGACCGTCTGCTGGCTATTGGCCGGGCTGATCGAGGTGTGCAGCGCTGTTGCGCAGCCCGGGCAAATAAACTGCTGGAACTGCACCGGTGTGTCGATGAACATTTCCGGGCGCGAGCGTACGATGGGGCCAGCCGCCGCCGACTCCGCCATAATGCTTGAGACATGGAGTCGATTTTCGCTGTCGCTTAGGATTTCTCCGCAGTGCCGGCAGGCCACGCGTACCTCGTTCTCCAATGAAATCGAGGCGAGGTTGTCGTCGATCGGAATGGCGTCGCGCAGATCGGCCTTTTGTTCGGTAAGCCTATCGGCGATCGCCGCCACTTGGCGAGCGGCGCGAATGGCATCGCGGCGCCGCGTCGTGGCAATAAGGTCCAGCGTTCCGTCATCGGCTAGGCAAACCCCATAGATCTGCTGGGCTGCATCCGCGCTCACCATTCCGGCCCGCACATCGTCCAGCACCGCAAGGGGATCGCGATGCAGCGGATCACCATAACCGCCGCCGCCCTGGCAATTAAGGTACAGGACGTCGCCAGGGACCAGTACGCTCGTCTCGTAGCACTGGGTCACCAACGCGTCGCCGGAGAGCTCTTCGAGCGAGCTCGGAATGCGACCGGCCGCCATCATGTTCATGGCATCCGCCCCCGAGACGAGGACATCGTATCCCAGATTGCCAGGATAGCCGCCCGCCAAACCAGGGTTTTGTGCGGTCGCCTTGCCGGAGGTGGAAAGAAGAACATGCGCGGGAAGCGAGGTACCATGGGGCGTCATCGCCACGGCGCTGCTGGCGCCGCCGCGATACTTGCCGGCACCACCGGAATCTGGTTCCTCGCGCCGCCATAACATCAGCATAGGATAGAGAAGCTCGGTGACTTCCGCGTCAGGAACACGTCCCATCGGGATACAGAAATTGCCGCCGGTGCTAATGCCGTCGCGGTTGGCTCTGGCTCCATAGCCACCCGCAACCGACTCCATCACCACGTTAAGGAAAGGAGCCGGCGTCTCAGCGCGTTCATCGACGCCTGCCACCACGGCAACGTTGTAGGTGCCGCAACAGCTGGCCTGCAGGTTTTTGCGCATCTCGAAATTTTGATCGAGCATGAGGGACAGGCACTGCGCGACGAGATTGCCAATCAACCAGGCGGTTCCCAGCGGGGCCCTGTTGATCGCACTCGGGAAGGTCGCGTTGTTCAGCGTGCCTTCGGGCGTGACAATGTCAAAACAGCGCATCAGTCCACCCGCCGACCACGGAATGTCGCCGGCCAGCATCGGCAGCAACGCCAGCATGATGCCGCCGCGACAGCCGCCATAGGTGCAATTGATGACGCCCGCCTGCGGGTCGGTCCCGGTGAAGTCAAACGTCAGACGGTCATCGCGCTTCGTCATTGTCACCACCGTGCGGTGGGTCGCACGATCGCCGATAAAGGCTTGGTCCTGATATCCGTTTGCCGACCAGATGCCGTCCGGCAGCGAGCGCAGCTTCTGACGCAGCCGGTGCTCGGCGTCGTTCAGCATGCGCTTCATCACTGCCTTGACAGTTTCCGCGCCATATTGCTCGATCACGGCCAGCAAGCGATCGCGGCCGATATTGTTGGCGCCGACCTTCGCGCGCAGGTCGAGGCCGACGATCATCGGGACGCGCGAACGCCGTACCCAGACATCCGCGACGTCGCGCTGGATTTCACCTTTGCGAACGATCTTGATCGGCGGCGTCGGAAGCGATTCAGCAAACACGTCGACATTGCCAATTGGCGCCGAGCCGAAGGCCGAGCCTCCGAGATCGGGTTCGTGACAGATCGCGCTGGTCCAACCGAACAGCATGCCGTCATGGAAGATCGGCTGGAAAACGAGAACGTCGGACTGATGAAGCCCGCCGCCGACCCAGGGGTCGTTGCACAGGAACATGTCGCCGTCTTCGATGCCCGGATTGTCCGCCCGGTTTTGAAGCGTCCAGGAAAGCGCGAGGTCGATCGCCCCCACGAGCATGGTGTTGTAGAGGCCAACCTGGACCGCTTGGCCCAACTCGTCATTGACGGTGAAATCGAAGTCATTCGCGTCCGTGACGATCGGAGAGCCCGACATGCGCTTCAGCGTCTCGCCCATCTCGTCGGTGACTGACCAGAGGCGATGCCGCACGACCTCATACGTCAGCGGATCGAGATTATCGATTACATCCTGAGTGACCGTGTGGACCTTGAGCTTGCTCGGCAAGCTGCGCAGCAGCGTGTCCGGATTGACCGGACGGCTCACATATTTCTCAGAACCGGGGATCACAATGCGGCCCTCCTCTGGGCGGGAACACTGAGCACATTGGTTCTGGTCTCAATGTGCAGATTGCCGAAGCGATCGATTCGCCCATTCATTCCATCGCGGACCACGACGGACGTCGTAGGCACTTCGATGACGGCCGGGCCGTGAATGACGTGACCCTGGCGCAGTAGGCTGTGGTTGTAGATCGGCGTATCGACGAACCCTATGGTGCCGTCGAGACAGACCGGCCGGCGGCTGGAAATCGCTTCGCTGGCATCCTCGCAGTCGGCGGCGGCAAGGTCTTCGAACTTTGGCGACACTTCGAGCACGCCAACACCGCGGACGCGGAAGGTAATGCCAAAAATTCCCGCCTCCCGAAAGCCGGACCCTGCGCCATAGAGCTGCGCATAACGCCTCTCGAACTCCTGGACGCTGTATTCAAGCACGATGGAGTCGAGCTTTCCTTTCGCGATGGGCGTTGTGACCTCCCCCATCTGCAGCCCGTAGCGCATGTCGAGTTCGCGATGCAGTTCCACGCGGTCGAGCGACAGCCCCTGCTCTGCCAGCGCTTGGCGTACCTTTTCCTCGAGTTGCAGGAAATTGGCTTCAACCCGAACCGGGTCGAATGGCACCGGCATCGGATCAGAATGTTCTTGGACCAAAACGACATCGGAAACCGCCAAACCGAATGCCGAGAAGGCGGAAGCCACTGGGCCGAGAGGCACGACGACCTCGGTGACGCCCACCTCGGCCGAATAGGCCGCGCAATGTGCAGGCCCCGCCCCGCCGAAGGCGTAAACGAGGAATTCGCGCGGATCATGGCCACTTTCCACAACGAA
>CAZNNJ010000489.1:0-4909 GCA_964574305.1 uncultured Rhodospirillales bacterium
CCCCCGAGGGGCTTCTTGGGGGATGGGCACGGGCCGCGGAGCTCCTGCATCGGCTGGGTATCGGAGCTGGTCGAGGCCGCCGGGGGCGACGACATCTTTCCCGAGCGCGCCCGGCAGGCCGGAGCCAAGGACCGGATCGTGGCGCCCGAGGACGTCGTCGCCCGCCGGCCCGACATCATCATCGGCTCCTGGTGCGGCAAGAAATTCCAGCCGGCCAAAGTGCGCGCCCGCCCGGGCTTCGACGCCGTGCCGGCGGTGACCAACAATCGCCTATACGAAATCAAATCCTCGATTATCCTGCAGCCAGGACCGGCCGCGCTGACCGACGGCCTCAAGGCAATGCAGAAGATCATCGAGGGAGCCCAATAATGCGCAGGATCACCCCGCTCCTGTTCCTCGCCCTGGCAATGGCCGCCCCCGCTCTCGCAGACGAACCCCTGCCGGTGCCGCAGCCGACCTCGGAGGCGCTGGCCTATCACCAGGGCCAGGACCTGTTCTGGCTGGCCGACACGGCGCTGGGCTTCATCCTGCCGGCGGTCATTCTGTTCACCGGCTGGGGCGCTGGCATCAGGGCTTGGGCCGGCCGAGTGACCGGCGGACGCTGGTATCCGACCCTGGCGCTGTTCAGTGCCGTCTTCATCGTCATCTCCGCCATCGTCGAGCTGCCGCTGACCTATGAGCGCGACTATGTCTTCGCCCATGCCTACGACCAGTCGAGCCAGACGATGGGCAAGTTCCTGCACGACCAGCTGCTCGGCATCGTCGTCCAGGCGATCATCATCGCGCTGGTGATCTGGATTCCGTTCCTGCTGATCAAGCGAAGCCCAAGGCGCTGGTGGCTGTGGAGCACGGCGGCGCTGACGCCAGTGATGATCGTCGGCGTCGTGCTGTCACCGATCTTCATCTCGCCGCTGTTCAACGCCTTCACACCGCTACCGGATGGCCCACTCAAAACCAAGATCGAGGCCGAGGTGGCGCGGGCCGGCCTCAACCATCCGACGATCCTGAAGATGGACCGCAGCACCGATTCCAAGACTTTCGGCGCCTATGTCACCGGGCTTGGCAGCACGGCGCGGATCGTCATCTACGACACGGCGCTGACCAGCCTGGACGACCGGGAGATCCTGTTCGTCGTCGGCCACGAGACCAAGCATTACCTGCTGGACGATGTGTGGAAGATCGTCGGCGCCGATGTCGCGATGATGCTGATCGGCTTCTTCGCCGTCGACCGGCTGGCCCGCGCCGCGATCCGCCGCTGGTCGAGCCCGTTCGGCTTCACCGAGCTGTCGGACCCGGCGGCCCTGCCGCTGCTGCTGTTCGTCTTCAGCCTGGTGTCGCTGGTGGCGACGCCGGTCCTCAACGCCGCCAGCCGCAATATCGAGCACGAAGCCGACCGGTTCGGCCTGGAAATCACCCAGGACAACCACGCCGCCGCCTCGGCCTTCGTCAAGCGCAGCAACGAGGCGATGGGCGTGCCCTATCCCGGCTGGCTGGAACGCACCTTCCGCCTGGACCACCCCTCGCTGGGCGACCGGATCACCTTCGCCAACGACTATCACCCCTGGGCCGAGGGCAAGACGCTGGTTTATGGGGACAGGATAAAGCCGCAGTAAGTAAAAAATTCCCTCTCCCCCCGGGAGAGGGATTTATATGGCGACTGCGCGATTTACTGCTTGTTGTACTTGTCCACCACCGTGAAGGTGATTTCCTTGCGGCCGTGGTCGGCCAGGTAGTGGGCGGTCAGCGGCGGGCGTTCCGGCATGTCCTCGACGCATTCGTAGACGCGGTAATAGTGCGTATCGACGATCTGCCACTTGCCGTCGGACTTCAGGTATTTGTCGTCATAGATCGACGAGCCGGTGGTCTTGACCTTGCGGCGGAAGTCCATGGCGATGTCCTGCAGATACCATCTGCCGGTGGCTTCGGTCTCGCTCAGGATTTCGATCTCGGGATGATGGCCGTGATGCATGCCGGCGAATTCCGCGTTGAAGGAATTCGCCACCATCTCGATATAGTCCTCGCGCTCGTTGAACTCGATCGAATAGGTGCCGCCGACCAGCTTGGCATGGACCTTGGGGTGCAGCAGCGTGCGCAGCTCGTCCAGGTTGGCCGTGTCGATGCAGCGGAAATAGGCGTGCTTCACCTTCTTCACCGCCTCGGTGTCCTTCAGGATCTGTATGTCGCGCTTCAGCTGCGCGGCTTCCGCGTCGGTCATCGTTTCCTCCTTGTAAGTCTTATCCAAGCGATTTCAAAAATGCGTTCGCCTTCTCAGCCGCCTCGGCGCCGGTCGCGCCCTCGGCCAGCGACGTCATGTTGAACGGCCCCCAATAGGCTTTCATGGCGACGATCTTGCCGGCATCGTCGAAGGTCATGACGTCGAGCGTTTCCAGCCGGAAGGGCGGGTTTGCCTTGTCGCAGGTGGCGATGGCGGCGCAGGCGGCGTGGTTGGCGGCGATGCGGACATTGCCCTCCGGCACGAAACTATAGCCGCCGCTGACATACTCGAAGCCGCCGGCGAAGAAGCCGCGGATCGCCGCGATGCCCTCCATCCTGGCGCCGCCGATCGGGTCCTCGACCACGGCATCGTCGGCGAACAGGGCGACGATGGCATCGACATCGGCGTTGGCGAAGCTGGCGAAATAGGTCAGCACGGCATCGCGCATATGCTCAGGTGTGGGCATCAGCCGGCCGCCTTGATCTTGTGGAGCGGGATGGCGACGATCGGCTTGGCTTGCGGCCGGTCGGCCTCGATCGCGGGCAACGGGTCGCAGGCAACCATCGTCGCCAGGCTGCGCTTCGCCAGTTCCTGGTACTGGTGCGTGCCGTTGAGCTTCCAGGCCATCTCCTTGTCCTGAAGCTCGCGCACCACCTTCGCCGGCACGCCGGCGACCAGCGTCTTGGGCGGCACGATCATGCCGGCGCGCACGAAGCTCATGGCGCCGACGAAGCTGCCCTCGCCGATCTCAGCCCCGTCCATCACCACCGCGTTCATGCCGATCAGCGCCTCGCGGCCGACGACGCAGCCATGCAGCACCGCGCCGTGGCCGACATGGCCGTTCTCCTCGATCACCGCATCCTGGCCGGGAAAGCTGTGCATGACGCAATTGTCCTGCACGTTCGAACCCGGTTTCAGAATGATCCGCCCGAAATCGCCGCGCAGCGAGGCGCCGGGACCGACATAGCAGCCGGCGCCGACGATCACGTCGCCGATCAGGACGGCGGTCGGGTGAACGAACGCCGTCGGATCGACGACCGGAATCATCTCCTCAAACCGATAGCAGGGCATCAGGCGAGACTCATGTGTTCATATACTCGCCGCCATTGACGTTCAGGCCCTGGCCGGTGACGACATTGGCATAATCGGACAGGAAGAATACCACCGACTTGGCGCAGTCGTCGTCGGTCGGGATTTCGGCCAGCGGGATATTGGCGGTGACGCCGCCGATGATCGTCTCCAGCGGCGTGCCGCTCGACTTGGCCCAGTTGCCCAGCGCATTCTCCACCGGCACGCCCCACATCCAGCCCATCAGGGTGGAGTTGACGCGGATCTTGTACTTGCCGAGCTCGAAGGCGAGCTGGCGGGTTGCCATCTCCAGCGCCGCCTTGGGGATCGCATAGGCGCCCTCGCCCGGACGGGCCTTGCGCGTCTCCATGGTCGAGATATTCACGATCGAGCCGCCGCCCGCCGCCTTCATGTGCGGCAGCACCGCCTTGGCCATGCGCAGCGCGCCGAAGCAAGTGACGTCCATCGCGCCGGTCCAGGCGTCGAGCTCGACATCCTCGAACGCGCCCGGCGCATACTGGTAGGCGCTGTTGGCCAACCCGTCGATCCGGCCGAACGCCTTGGCCGTCGCCTCGACTAGGCCGACGCACTGGTCGTTGTTCTTGACGTCGAGCGGCGCGGAGACGATCTGGCCGCCCATCGCCTTAACCTCTTCGGTCAGGTCGTTCAAGAAGGTGGTGTTGCGGCAGCCGATGCCGACCTTGGCGCCTTCCTTAACGCAGAGCAACGTCAGCTTCCGCCCCAGCCCCGGCCCGACGCCGGAAATCACAACGACCTTGTCTTTCAGCAGCATGGTTCTTCCCTAGTCCTTCATTTTAGATCGTCATCCCGCGCCGCGGGAACCAAGAATCAAGAATTTATCCACAGATAAACACAGATTAACGCAGATGATTTTTCCCTGCGCGGCATGCGCGTGCCAATGACGACATCTGGATTTAATCTGCGAAAATCTGTGTCCATCTGTGGATAAAAATCCTGGATTCCCGCCTTCGGGTGATGTTTCAACGAATGATCGCCGGATGCGGAACCCGCGGGTCGCCCAGGAACGGGCGGTGCGAGATCGGCTTCTTGCCGCCGGCGTCGGTGAGGCCGTAGCGGTCGGGCGCGATTTCGGCGCCGATCACGGTCTGGCCGGTCAGCGACATGATGTCGGGATCATCGGCCATCGCGGCAATGATATGGCCGGTATAGTCCGGCGTCTCGGCCATCTCGGCGAGCTGGCCGTAGGTCTCCGGGTGTTCCTGGATCGCCTTCTTGCTGCGCTCGGTCAGCAGCATGCCCATCCAGATCGAGACGGCGGCGACGTTGTAGTCCTTGAGATCGACGCCCATGTCGGCGGCGAACTTGTCGACGCCGGCCTTCTGCGCGCCGTAGGCGGGGCCGTGCATGTAGCAGACCGAGCCGAAGGAGGAGGTGAATACGATCAGCCCCTGCTTCTGCCGCACCATGATCGGCGCGGCGTAATAGCTGGCGATATACTGGCTGCGCAGCCCGACATCGAGGATGTTGACCAGGTCCAGCGATTTTTCCCAGAAGCCGCCCGGCTGGATCAGTTCGTCGCCGATATGGGCGACATTGTTTACGAGGATGTCGAGCCGCCCCTGCCCGGCCTCCACCTTCGCAAAA
>CAZNNJ010000490.1:0-4898 GCA_964574305.1 uncultured Rhodospirillales bacterium
CTGGCGGACCTATGACCGGCTCAAGCTGATGGATAAGGCGGCTTACCTTGAGTTCATCATCGAGGTCATCCGCCGGTCCGATGACCAGAAGGGCTTCGAGGTTCTACCGCGCCGCTGGGTCGTCGAACGCACCTTCGGCTGGATGATGCGATGGCGCCGCCTTGTGCGCGACTATGAGCAGCGCATCGACGTCTCCCAAGCCATGATCCTCGTCGCTATGGGCGGGAACTTGCTGCGCCGAAACGCTCATCCATGAATTTTCAAACAGACTCTAAGATTTCGGCCTCGCTTGATGCCGATTTGCGTACTTATGCGGATCTCTACGAGGAGGAGGGCCATGGAGCGATTCCCGTCGAGCTTTTAATCCCAGCGATGTTGGGGTGCTTCATGCGTGCCGACCGGGTATTCCAGCGCGCCCGGCGACGAGATCATTTGGCCCGTGCGAGCACCACAGTAGCATGACGCTCCGGCTCGCCTGGATTTGCACTCTGAGATGACGCCTGAATGCATCGTAGAAATCGCATGGCAACGCCGGAAGGATCATCTGCGCGAAAGATCGCGGAAACTTTGAGTGGTCGGCTTATAAACGGGCGGCAGATTACGCCGGGCAGGCTAAGGTTGTGGCGTGAATCGGTCACGAAAGCTATGCCGATGCCGGAGGCAACGAGCTTTGCCATTGTCGAACTCGACTGCGCATAAACAATGATTTTTGGCTGAATTCCCGCGGATTGGAACGCGCTTAGTATGGAAGCATATCGATCCGTTGTGTCTTGAGAATTGGCGAGAATTAAGTCCGACGTAGCGAGATCCTGGCATGATACTTGGTCCGAGTGCGCTAATGGATGCTGCCCTGGGAGGACAACAAACCAACTTTCATCCCAAAGTGACTCCACCGACAGATCCTGATCGGCGATCGGGAAGCTTGTGATACCGAGGTCGATCTCATTGCGCCGAAGCGCGTCGGCTTGCCTCGAGGGAGCAATCTCAATGATATGAAAGCGAACCTTCGGTTCAGATGAGCAAAAGGCTGAAACCGCCTCGCACAAGATTTCCGGCAGCGCGTCATCGAAGACCCCTAATCGAAGCGTTCCAGCTTTTCCTGCAGCGATGTCACGGGCGGCATCCGCTGCGTGATCCACTGACCGCAATATTGTTTGAGTTCTAGTCAGATAGTCTTGTCCCGCAGGTGTAAGGCTGAGGATTCGACCGCGGCGGCGGACGAGCAGATCTAGCCCTAATTCCTCCTCGAGGGTTGCGACCTGTCTTGTCAAAGACGGTTGCGAAATCCCAAGACGATCCGCAACCAGCCGAAGATTTAGGTCCTTGGCTAATTCGACAAAGTTACGAAGGTGATAAAGTTCCACTAGAGGTTGTTCGGGCCGTTTTTCGTATATGCTCAACCCATTCTGGGTGGATGAGCATCTTGCCGGAGACGCACAGTACGAGATCTGGGCTTGCTTATTGGCTCTGAATTCTGTGCAAAGAAATCGGCAATGAGCCGCCGCATCTCGCTGGCCCACCAAGAGTCCGGGCCGACGGGCTGTTCCAGGGTGGCAGGCCAACCTGTCGGGCTAGGGAAAAGGTGAAAGCTGACGCTGACCCCGGAACCGCGTAGGCGCTCAACATAATCCAATGTTTCATCTCGTAGCGGATCATCTTCCGCAGTGATCACGAGCGTTGGAGGCAACCGTGCCAAGCGTGAGCATTCGAGTGGGGTTGCGTAAGGATGACCCGCGGAAACGCACGAACCGAGGTAGTTTTGCCATCCTTGCGCGAACCTGCGGTTAATACTCTCAGCACATGCCGAGCGAACCGATAGACGCCCAAGGCGAGGATCGAGCATCGGCGAGATCAATATCTGGCCGGCAACGGACGGGCCCGCTTGATCGCGGACCATAAGAGTGAGGCCGGCAGTCAAGTTTGCGCCCGCTTCCTCCCCGGCCACGAACAAAGAGCGGTGAGTGCGAATTCCGCTCCGATCGATCCAATTGAGAGTGGCGTGGAGCGTTTGCAGCGCCTTTGGAAATGGATGTGACGGGGCAGTCGGGTATTCCGCAGAGAAGACGGTTGCCCCGGCGTTCGCGAGGATGGTTGGTACCGCATGGTCTGGCGTACAGCAGCCTCCGAAGCCTCCGCCGTGGAGGTGAAGAACCAAAGGACCGTAGGGTGGAGACGGCGACTCCGCTGCTATCGGCATCAACGGGACGCAGTCAGCCTCGCCCTCTTCTGGTGCCCAGAGTGCCGTCATATTCACCATTCCCAGCTAAACCCGGTTAAGTCGAATTGGCCTAAACAAAGATGGGGTCCGTCGGGGTAGTCGTGGGCCCGCCAGGAATCAAATCTGCGAAGTGCCGCCGTCTACGGCTATCTCAATACCGGTTAAGTAGTCGGCATCGCCGGAGGCGAGGAACAACACCGTCTTCGCGATGTCCTCAGGCTGTCCAACACGGTTTAGTGGAACCTCGGTCTCGATCCTGTGATTATCCTCGCGGATCATCTCCTCGCTCATGCCCACTTTGCGCCGGATGTCGGTGTTTATGTAGCCAGGCGCCACGGCGTTGGTGCGGATCCCCTTGGGCCCCAACTCTGCTGTAAGGGTGCGCGCAAGCGAGCGAATGGCTGCCTTCGTCGCCGCATAGACCGAAAAGCCTGGAAAGCCTTTAGTCGATTGGATTGACGTGTTGAGGATGATCGAACTCCCAACACGCATGAGCGGCAGCAGGGCCTGTACAGTGAAGAAGGTGCCCTTCAGATTGGTGTCGACCGTAAAGTCGAAATCGTCTTCGGTCACCGCCTCGAACGGCCCCGGCCTGCCACTTCCTGCATTGGCGAAGACGACATCAACGTGGCCATGCCTTTTTTCGATGTGCGAGCGTAGCTGCTCCAAATCGGAGACGATGGAAACGTTACAAATGAGCCCGTCGAAGTCGCCATCAATGGCCGGAGTTACTGCATCAAGCGCGGCTCGGTCGATGTCTGCGATGATTACCTTTGCACCTTCGCTGGCAAATAGCTTTGCGGTCGCCAAGCCGATTCCGGACGCGCCGCCTGTGATGACAACAACTTTGCCGTCCACCTTACCCATAAGTCTCTCCTGCTTCGATTTGCGCCTGTTTTATCTCATTGGTTGAGTTTTCGACTCACAAGATTTCCACGGCTTTGCGCTCTGCGCGATCGTGACCTGTGTAGTCGGACCTGATGGCATCCGGGCAACAGCTTGGTGTTTCCCGGCTGTCACGCACCCGCCGATTTGCAGAACCAACATTGCGTCGCAAACACAAGTGAATAATTATTGACTCATACGTAAAGATAATGCAATCAGGTTCCGGAGGAAGTCAGCGATAAATCGCCCTGCGCGGTTCATCGGGTGATCGAGGGCGCCGCCTTTCGCGGTCGGTGATGCGGGAGGATTCGCGGGTTTACCCAGCCGAAAATTCCGCGCATGGAATAACTCAAGGAGCGAGGCGAGAGGATGGGGCACGTTATAGGTGTCGATGTCGGCGGAACATTCACCGACGCTGTTCTAATCGGCGACGGCGGTGCCATGGTGTCGTCCAAGACGCCCTCCACGCCTCCGGATTACGGCGAGGGCGTCAAGAATGCCATCGATCTGCTGGCTGGCCAGATCGGAGTGACGACCTTCGAATTGCTTCACGCCACGGATTACGTCGCTCACGGAACGACCTCATCGCTTAACGCACTTGTGATGGGCAACGTCCCTGAGGTGGGTTTCATCACGACGAAGGGGCATCGTGATTCGATCTACATCATGAACGTCGAGGGCCGCTATCTTGGTCGTCCGCAGCACGAACTTCAGGATGTGATACAGCAGGACAAACCGCGGTCGATCGTTCCGCGGCATCTCGCCCGCGAAGTTACGGAACGTATCGATCGGGCGGGGACCGTCATCGTCAGGCTGGACGAAGACGAGGCGCGCCAGACGATCAGCGAACTTCTCGCGGCCGGGGTTCGGGCTATAGCAGTGTCGCTGCTCTGGTCTTTTCGGAACGCTGTCCATGAACGACGCATCCGCGAATTGATCAAGGAACAGGATCCCGACGTCTTTGTCGCGATCTCCTCTGAGATCAGCCCGCGCATCCGCGAGTTCGCCCGCAACTCGACCACGATCATGAGTACGCAGATCGGGCCGGGCCTTGATCATTATCTCGGCGAACTCGAGTCCAAGCTCCGCGGGCAGGGGCTGAAGGGTTCTTTGCTGGTCATGCAGAGTTCCGGCGGCTCGATCGCAGCCAACAAGGCAGCGGCATCCGCGATCACCACCATCGGCGGCGTGCTGACCGGGGGCGTAGTCGGTTGCGTGAACATGGCGCAAAAGCTCGGGCATCGTAACGTCATCGCCACCGACGTCGGTGGGACGACCTTCCTTGCCGGCCTCATCGTCGACGGCGAGCCGGTGCGAGCATCTCAGACAATCGTGAACCAGTTCCCGGTTAACGTGCCGACGCTCAAAGTCGAGGCGATCGGGTCGGGCGGGGGAGCAATCGCGTGGATCGATAGTGGCGGGAACCTGCGCGTTGGGCCGAAATCGGCTCAGGCCGTGCCCGGCCCTGCATGCTACGGCACGGGAGGCACCGAGCCGACGAACACGGACGCGAACCTGATCCTTGGAATCCTGCCGGAAACGGGATTGCTCGGCGGCCTCAAGTCTCTTCGTAAGGATCTCGCTGCGGAGGCCATTCGGAATCGCATTGCCGTGCCGCTGGGGCTCACGGTCGAACAGGCGGCTGCGGCGATCCATGCGGTGCAAAATGCCCAGACGGGCGACTTGCTGCGCAAAATCGTTGTGGAAAGTGGTCATGATCCGCGCGAATTCCTCGGTTACGCCTTCGGCGGGGCCGGGCCTGGACATTGCGCGGCCTATTCCGCCGAGGTGGTCG
>CAZNNJ010000491.1:0-4895 GCA_964574305.1 uncultured Rhodospirillales bacterium
AGAATATCGGGCCGGGCCGCACGGCACCCTGTTCGGCAAGAACACGACCGCCGGCGCGCACAACGTCACGACCAAGCTGCCCAGCTACACGTTCGGCGGCACGGCCGAGATCACTGTCGGCAATTATAACAACCAGCAATATCTCGCCACGGTCACCGGACCGCTGGTCGAGAACGTCCTGGCGGCACGCCTTTCAGTCTACGACCATACCCGCGACGGCTTCATCGAGAATGTCGCCACCGGCGGGCGCAACAACGATATCGGGCGCCAGGGCGGACGCCTCAGCTTCCTGCTCGACGCCAACGACGATCTGAGCTTTCGCCTGATCGCCGATTACAACCACTCGCACGAGAGCATCACCTCGTCGTTCGACGACGCGCCGCCGAACAACACGCTGTTCCCGTTCTACACGACGCTGGCCAAGGCGGGTTACCCGGTCATCCCGGCGCCGAACAATATCTACCAGACCAACGTCAACGACCTGCAGACCATCTCGGTCCAGCAGGGCGGCATCACTCTGCAGGGCGACTGGACCCTGCCTGGCGATTTCAAGCTGACCTCGATCACCGGCTATCGGTTCTGGAACTTCTCGCCGCACAACGACGCGGATTCCACCAACCTGTCGCTGCTCGAGGCCGGCGTGCAGAATCACGACCAGCAATTCAGCCAGGAGTTGCGCGTCTCGTCGCCCAAGGGCGACGGGCCGGTCGATTACACCGCGGGCCTTTATTATTTTTGGCAGGGGCAGAAAACCAACCAGTACAGCGAATATTCCAGATATCCCGCCGTCGCGCTCGCCTACGGACCGCAATTCGTCGGCAAGACCCAGCTGGTGGATGCCCGCCTCAGGACCCGCTCCTATGCCGCCTTCGCCCAGGCCAACTGGCACATCCAGGACGACCTGACCCTGACCGTCGGCCTGCGCAACACGCTCGAGCAGAAGACGCTGGCGATCTACCGGAACCTGGCCAGCACTGTCCTGAACCCGGCGGTGCCAAATATCGATTCGACCGGCGTCAGCCCGAAGAACAACAACCTGTCGGAGACAGTGGCGCTGGCCTGGCAGTGGCAGCCCGACATCAATCTCTACGCATCCTATGCCCACGGGGCGAAGGCCGGCGCCACCAACAACTCGCCGCCGCCGTCAGTCCCGCTCGCCCGGGCGCCGCTGATCGTCTATCCGGAAAAGGCGGACGACATCGAAATCGGCATCAAGAGCGAGCTGTTCGACCGGCAGCTGGTGCTGAACGCCGATGCCTTCTATGCGCTGGTGCGGAACTATCAGGCGACCAGCTTCTATTTCGACCCCAGCAATCCGGCGCTGACGGGATCGATCCTGACCAATGTCGGCGCCGTGCGGACCCGCGGCTTCGAGGTGGAGGCGACCGCCAGGCCGCTGGAGGGGCTGACGGTCAACCTCACCAACTCTTACGACAATGCGAGCTATCAGTCGTTCCGCAAGGGTCCGTGCGCCGCGGAATACGGCCTGCCGGGGTCGGCCACCTGCGACCTGACCGGCCGGCCGGTGGTCGGCGCGCCGCGTTGGATCATCGGGCTCAATGGCACCTATGAGTTCCCGGTGACCGACGACATCCAGGGCTATGTCATCGGCGAGTATAGCTGGCGCTCCGGCTTCTACAGCGTCATCGACGACAGCGCCTATGCCAGGATCGGCAATTACGGCTTGGTCAATCTCAGGGTCGGTGCGAAGTTCTACGACCAGAAGCTGGACGTATCGTTCTGGACCCGGAATCTGGGCGACAAGTCCTACTTCCAGACGCTGAGCATCTCCTCGACCCGCGGCGCCTATTTCGGCTTCCCCGGCGAGCCGCTCACCTTCGGCGCCACCATCCGGGTGTCGATGTGACCGGCCGCCCCCGATCGGTGCCGCCAATGCCCAAGAACCTGTCAAAACCGGAGATCATGAGAATGCGTAAAACCTGGTTCCTCTCGACCGCAACCCTCGCCGTCGGCCTCGCCGGCGCGCCCGCCTTTGCCGACACGATCGCGGCCAAGCCGCCCACGACCAAGGACGGCGCGCCCTACTCGGTCCCGACCGGGAAGAAGCATCCCCTGCGCGTCTATTGGGGCGATGCCCATCTGCACACGACCTTCTCCTTCGATGCCGGCCTGTTCGGCACCAAGCTGACCCCGGAGGACGCGTTCCGCTTCGCCCGCGGCGACGAGGTGGTCTCGACCACGGGCGTGCCGGCCAAGCTGCGGCACCCGCTCGACTTCCTGGTCGTGACCGACCATTCCAACTATCTGGGTCTCCCGGTCGCACTGCGCGAAGGTGACCCGGTGGTCCTGGCTGATCCCAACGGCAAGAAGCTGTCCGATGCGATCAAGCAGGGCGGAGAGGCTGGGTTCAAGGTCTTCAACGACCTTGCCAGCAGCCTGGCGGCGAACAAGCAGCTGCTCGACACCTCGGCCCTGCTGAAATCGACCTGGGCCAAATCGGTTGCGGCGGCTGAGAAATATAACGAGCCGGGCCGCTTCACCGCCTTCATCGGCTTCGAATGGACATCCACGCCCGGCGGCAACAACCTGCATCACAACGTCATCTTCCGCGACGCCGCCGACAAGGCGCTGCAGGTTGCGCCGTTGACGACGTTCGACAGCGAGGACCCGGAGAAATTGTGGGCCTATCTGGCCGAATATGAGAAGAAGACCGGCGGGCAAGCCCTCTCCATCCCGCACAATTCCAACCTGTCGGGCGGGCTGATGTTCGCCGACAAGACATTCGGCGGTAAACCCTTCGACAAGCCCTATGCCGAGGCCCGCGCCAAGTGGGAGCCGGTGGCCGAGATCACCCAGACCAAGGGCGATAGCGAAACCGACCCGTCGGTATCGCCTGACGATGAGTTCGCCAACTTCGAACGCTGGGACAAGGCCAATATTCTGGGCTCCCAGGAGGACAAGCCGGAGGACCAGCCGCACAACTATCTGCGGCCGGCGCTGACCCGCGGCCTCAAGTTCGAACGAGAGCTGGGCGCCAACCCGTACAAATACGGCTTTATCGGCAGTTCGGACAATCACACCGCCCTGTCGACGGTGGCGGCCGACAATTTCTTCGGCGTCAGCCCGTCGGGCGAGCCCAGCCCCGGCAGACTGACCGCGCCACCGCTCCTGGCGCCGGCCAAGGGGCGCAGGCCGATGCCACCGGCATCCGAGATGGCGTCGTCAGGCTTCGCCGCCGTCTGGGCGACGGAGAATACGCGTGAGGCGATCTTCGATGCGATCAAGCGGCGCGAGACCTACGCCACCACCGGCACACGGATCACCGTACGCTACTTCGCCGGCTGGGACTTCAGGAAGGGGGACGATCAGCGGTCCGACTTCGCCGAATATGGCTATGCCCACGGCGTGCCGATGGGTGGCGACCTGTCGGGCGCCCATGCCGGGCAGAAGCCGACCCTGGTGATTCAGGCGGCCAAGGACCCGGACGGGGCCAATCTCGACCGGGTCCAGGTGATCAAGGGCTGGGTCGACGCAAAGGGTGGCACGCACGAGAAGATCTATGACGTCGCCTGGTCGGACGATCGCAAGCCGGGCGCCGACGGCAAGCTGCCGCTGGTCGGCAGTACGGTGGACATCCCCAATGCCAGCTATAGCAATTCGATCGGCGCGGCGGTGCTGAACACGGCCTGGAGCGACCCGGATTTCAACCCGGCGGAGCGCGCCTACTACTATATCCGCGTGATCGAGATCCCGACGCCGCGCTGGACCACCATCGACGCCAAGCGCTTCGGCCAGGAACTGCCGAAGAACGTGCCGCCGGCCGTGACCCAGCGGGCCTATACCTCGCCCGTCTGGTACGCCCCGGCCTGAGGCTGGAAGGCACCCGGAATCGTTTCGCTTGCACTGATTAAGGCAGTTGCTTTAAACCGAGCGACATGCAAAGCGATTTCGGGGAGGCACGCGATGATCGACCGATTCAAGCACACCTCATGGGTTCTGGCCGCGCTGGCGACCACGGCGCTCACCGCGGCGGCGCTCGCCGACACGATCGCGGCCAAGCCGCCGAACACCGCCGACGGCAAGCCCTATTCGCCGCCGACCGACCGCACGATCCCGCGCCGGCCGATGTGGGGCGACGCGCATCTGCATACCGAATTCTCGTTCGATGCCGGGCTGGTCGGCACCAAGCTGTCGCCCGAGGACGCTTTCCGCTTCGCCCGCGGCGACGAGGTGGTGTCGACCACCGGCGTGCCGGCCAGGCTCGCCCATCCGCTCGATTTCCTGGTGGTCACCGATCATTCCAACTATCTGGGCCTGCCGCTGGCGCTGCGCGAGGGCAGCCCGGCGATCCTCGCGGACCCCACCGGTAAGCGCTGGTACGACGCGGTGCATGGCGGCGGCGAGGGCGGCTTCAAGGTCTTCATGGAGCTGGCGGCGAGCCTCGCCAAGAACGCCAACCAGCTGCAGACCGGCGAGCTGGTGAAATCGACCTGGGCGCGCTCGGTCGCGGCCGCCGAGAAATATAACGAGCCCGGGCGCTTCACCGCCTTCATCGGCTTCGAATGGACCTCCACGCCGAACGGCAACAACCTGCACCACAACGTCATCTTCCGCGACGCGGGCGACAAGGCATTGCAGGTGGTGCCGATCACTACCTTCGACAGCGAGGACCCAGAGAAATTGTGGGCCTATCTCGCCGATTACGAGAAGAAGACCGGCGGCCAGGCGCTGTCGATCCCGCATAATTCGAACCTGTCGGGCGGGCTGATGTTCGCCGACAAGACCTTCGGCGGAAAGCCGCTCGACAAGGCCTGTGCCGAAGCCCCAGCCAAGGGGGGGCCGGTTGCCATTTGGTTGCGATTAAGCGAAAGGTTTTCCGGGAATCGGATCGACGCAAGGCGCGTTCGCTTCGCCTCGTTCACGATTGCAAACCC
>CAZNNJ010000492.1:0-4877 GCA_964574305.1 uncultured Rhodospirillales bacterium
TGGAGGCGGAGGGGGATATTTGAGACATCGAGAGGCTCTGGCATTCACCCTCTCCTAACCTCCCCCATCGAGGGGGAGGGACATGAAGGTTTTTAGCCCTCTCCCTTGATGGGAGAGGGTTGGGTGAGGGTGAAAGCCTCCGCCCGCGCCACATTCGACGAAGAGGCCCAGCCATGGATTTCCAACTCTCCGATGACCAGGAGGCGATCCGCGACGCCATCACCGGCATCTGCTCCAACTTCGACGACGCCTATTGGCTGAAGAAGGACAAGGAGGGCGGCTTCCCCAACGATTTCTACCAGGCCATCGCCGAGGGCGGCTGGCTCGGCATCTGCACGCCCGAGGAATATGGAGGGTCGGGCTTAGGGATAACCGAGGCCTGCATCATGATGCAGGCGATCTGCCAGTCCGGCGCCGGCATGTCGGGCGCGACCACCGTCCATATCAACCTGTTCGGCCTGCACCCGGTCGCGAAGCACGGCACCGAGGCGCAGAAGCAGCGCATGCTGCCGCCGATCGCGCACGGCAAGGTCAAGGCCTGCTTCGGCGTGACCGAACCCAATACCGGCCTCAACACCACGCAACTCAAGACCCGCGCCGAGCGGAAGAACGACCGCTATGTCGTCCACGGCCAGAAGGTCTGGATCTCCACCGCCCAGGTCGCCGACAAGATCCTGCTGCTGGCCCGCACCACGCCGCTGGAGGAGGTCAAGAAGCCGACCCAGGGCCTCAGCCTGTTCTACACCGACCTGGACCGCAAGACGGTCTCGGTGCGGGAGATCGAGAAGATGGGCCGCAAGGCGGTCGATTCCAACGAGTTGTTCATCGACGGGCTGGAAATCCCGTTCGAGGACCGGATCGGCGAAGAGGGCAAGGGCTTCAAGTACATCCTCGACGGCATGAACCCGGAGCGCGCCCTGCTGGCGGCCGAGGCGGTCGGGCTGGGCTTCGCCGCCCTCCACAAGGCGACCGAGTACGCCAAGGAACGCGTCGTCTTCAACCGGCCGATCGGCATGAACCAGTC
Source organism: uncultured Rhodospirillales bacterium (assembly GCA_964574305.1). Classification (GTDB taxonomy): domain Bacteria; phylum Pseudomonadota; class Alphaproteobacteria; order BOG-932; family Roseiterribacteraceae; genus BOG-932. The sequence continues at coordinate 1,025 of CAZNNJ010000492.1, forward strand.
GGTGCAGCACCCGCTGGCGAAGAACTGGACCGAGCTCGAGGCAGCGCGGCTAATGACGATGTGCGCCGCCTGGCAGTTCGACAACGGCCTGCCCTGCGGCGCGGCGGCCAATGCCGCCAAGTACCTGGCGGCCGAGGCCGGGATGCATGCCTGCCAGCAGGCGATGATGACCCATGGCGGCTTCGGCTATGCCAAGGAGTTCCATGTCGAACGTTATATGCGCGAGATGATGATCCCCTGGATCGCGCCGATCACCCCCAACCTGATCCTGTCCTTCATCGCCGAGCGCGTGCTGGGCCTGCCGAAGAGTTACTGAACCGTAACAGCTTTTGGCTTATCGTCAGGCCCCGAGCGCAACGACGGCAAGGATGGGCCCTTGGAGATTGCAATAGCAGCGGAGAGCCTGCCGGCCCCGTCGCGTGGCCGCTGGCCGTTCCTGGAGACGATCGGCTGGGGCGTGTTGATCATGATCGTCTGGGCCCTGGTCCAGGTGCTGATTTTCGCCGCCTACGGGGCCGCCTATCTCTATAAATTCGGCCTGCTGCAAAACCTGTCCCTCCACTACCTGGCCGCGACCGCGGCCTATGAAGCCGGACAGGCAGACGTGTTCTTCGTCGCCACCATCGTCTCGAACATCGTCACGGTCGCCGTCATCCTGCTGATCGTGCTGCTGAAGGGCCATGCGCCGAAGGACTATCTGTCGCTTCACCCGGTGCGGATGAGCAGCTTCCTCAAATGGGTGGGCATTCTCGCAGCCTTCGTGATCGGAACCGAGGGTGCCGCCGCGTTCCTCAAGATCGATTTCGGCACCGACAGCATGGTGGCGCTCTACGCCGCGACACATTCGATCTGGCTGTACTGGGCCACCGCGGTACTCGCCGCACCTTTGTTCGAGGAGGTGATGTTCCGCGGCTTTCTCTTTCGCGGCTTCCGGCCGAGCTTTCTCGGTACCGGCGGCACGATCGTGCTGACGGCGCTGCTGTGGGCATCGCTGCACGTCCAGTACAATATCTACGGCATAGCCGTGATCGCCGCGACCGGCATCCTGTTCGGCATCGCCCGCATCCAGACCGGGTCGCTGCTCGTCCCGATGGCGCTTCACGCCACGCTGAATTTCAGTGATTTGCTGCTGTTCGCGATGAACAGCACATGATCCGCCGATAAGAATTTCGAACCGCCAAGGCGCAAAGGCGCCAAGGTAAATCCAGGAAGAATTTAGCCACAGATTACACAGATTGACGCAGATAAAAGAATTATTCGCTGCGCGGCTTTCCGCCGCCGAAGGCGGTAATATCCGGATTTAATCTGCGTCAATCTGTGGCTAAAACTCTTCTTGGCGCCTTGGCGGTTTAAAATTCATGAAAAAGGCGGCGCCTTTCAGCGCCGCCTCCTCATTTACTTCGCCCGGCCATTCCCCGGCGCCTGGTCCTTCAGGCGTTCCAGGGCCTCGGGCATCATCTGGCCGAACATCGAGCTCAGCATGGCCGTCGGGATCAGGCCGGCGCTGCTGCCCTCGGCCGGGGTGCCGCCGCCCGACATCAGGAATTGCGGCACGATCGGCTGCTGGATGCGGGTCAGGGCCTCGGCGAACTTGGCGAAGTTCTGCTCCGCCAGGCGGTATTCCGGGCCGCCATAGGCATCGACCGACAGCTTGGTCGCCTGGGCGTTGGCGGTACCGATCGCCAGCACCTTGTCGGCCTCGCCCTGGCCTTCCAGCCGGGCGCGCTCGCCGGCCGCCGCTGCCGTGACCTTCACGGTCTCGGCGTCCTTCTGCGCCCGGGCCAGCGCCGCCGCGCCCTCGTTCTGGTGCACCTGGACCTGGATGGCCGACTGGGTCAGCGCGAGCTGGGCCGCCGCGGTGGCCTTGGCCTCGTTCAAGGTCCGTTCCTGCGTGGCGGCCTTTTCCTGCTCCTTGTAGGTCTCGATCTGCTCACGCGCGACCTGGCGCGAGCGGAGCTGGACCAGTATGTCTTCGATCGTCCGGTCGCCGGCCGAGGCGCGCGGCGTGCCGATCAGCACCTCCTGCAGCTCGAGCGAATAGCTGGCGAACTTCTCCTTCATCTCGGCCAGCGATTCCTCCTGGATCGCGGCGCGGTTCTGCAGCAGCTCGATCAGCGTCATCTTCTGGCCGACATTCTTGAAGAAGGCGCTGACCATCGGGTCCAGCGTCTGCTCGACCAGCTTCTTCACGTCGCCGAAGCGCTGAATGATCATCGGCGCCTTCTTGTAGTCGATATGCATGACGACCGAGAGCGGCAGGGTGGGCTCGAACGCGTCCTTGGTGATCAGCGAGATCTCGGACAGGTTCTCGTCCAGCTTCATCGCGCCCGACTCCCCCTTCATCCATTTCAGGATGAAGTTGACGGTCGGGATGATCTCGACCTTGCCGGCGAAGGTGTTGAAGGCATACTTGCCCGGCAGCAGCGGTTCCTGCCACACGCCGCGGCAGCCGTTCTTGACCAGCTCGCCATGACGATAGGCTTCGCCGGAGACGTCGGCCGACCTGGGGCCGGTATAGAACACGACGACGCCCACGTTGCCGACCGGGATGATGGTCTTCGGCACCTCGTCCACCGTCGCGAACAAGCGGTTGATATACCAGGTACCCTCGGTCACGACCTGGAGCTGGCGGCCGCGATAGCCACCGGCATGCAGGAATTTCTCCGGCTCCTGGAAGTTGTTGTGGAAGGTTTCCAACGTGGCCATATCGGTGCCGACCTCAGGCGCGATGATCTCGCCCGAGGGCAGCGACGGGCCGTCATGCACGGTGACGATGCCGACGACATCCTCGCCCGCCGCCAACACCACCGGCATGAAGCCGTTGCGGTCCGTTATCGTCTGGGCCATCGCGTCCAGCACGCCCTGTTCCTGCAGGCTCAAGGCATGGCCATAGACGCGCTCGTCGGTAACGATGGCGAACTGGGTCGTGTTGATGGCATAGGTGCCCTCGCGCAGGATCTTGCGCTGCGGACCCTTCTGCCCGCCATGGGTCAGGAACCGCCGGGTATCCTGGAAGTCTGACGTCTCGTCGCTCTCATTGGCGGCCAGCACCTGGCTCGGCGCCAGCGCCGCGCCGTCACGGGCGAAGACATAGGCGATCCGGCCCTGGCCGACCGTCACCAGGTCAGACCGGTGGATGCGGTAGGTAAAGGGCACCAGGATATGCAGGCCGCCGCGCAGCACCTCCGGCTCGTAGCCGGCCTCACCGGCCAGCGCGATGAAGCCGGATGTCACCGAGCCTTTCGGCGACCACAGCTTCTCGACGATACCGACCTGGTTGTTGGGGATGTAACGGAAGATGCCGGAGATGCGTATCAGAACGAGGAGAGCGATGACTGCCGCCCCCCATTCGCTGTACTGGATGAGGGTGTCTTGCGACAGGTCGAACATTTTCGATCCTTATGTAGCCGCGTCTAGATCGTCGCGGCGGATGCCGCCTTTTCCGGGAAGCCGCAGGCGGCGGCGTGCGTCGACGACGAAGCCGACGACGGTTGCGGATTCTAATCTCCAGCTTGGAACTGTGTCATCGAGAGTTGATGTCCCGGCCATGCAGCCGCTGCATCGGGTCGGATCGGCAACCAGTACTAGAATCGGGGGCACACGGACGCACTTGGCTGGCGCGGCCGCCCGTTTCAAGCCTCCAGGGCGAAACCGCTTTCACGCCAGACCTTCATCCCGCCGTCGAGCGCGGTCGCGCGCATGAACCCCAGGTCGCGCAGCGTGGCGGTCGCCAGCGTCGAGATCTTGCCGAACTTCCAGCAAACGACGAATTTGAGCGTCGGATCGACCAGCTCGTCATTGACCCTGAGTTCGAGCTTGCCCCCCGGGAGATGAGCGGCCCCTGGAAAAATGG
>CAZNNJ010000493.1:0-4877 GCA_964574305.1 uncultured Rhodospirillales bacterium
CACGTTGCCGCCGGGCAGTGGCGGCGGCTTGAAGAACGCGATTGTCGGCAGCCTTCTGATCACCGCCGTCGGGATCGCCATCGCGACGCCGATTGGCATCCTGGCCGGCACTTTCCTGATCGAGTACGGGCGTGGCAGCAAGCTGGCCGAGGTGATCCGCTTCGTGAACGACATGCTGGTCAGCGCCCCGTCGATCATCGTCGGCCTGTTCGTCTATCAGATCGTGGTCCGGCCGATGCATCATTTCTCAGCCTGGGCCGGTGGCATCGCGCTGGGAATCATCGCGTTGCCGATCATCGTCCGCACCACCCAGGACATGCTCCAGCTGGTTCCCGACGCGCTCCGCGAGGCAGCCTATGCGCTGGGAGCGCCAAAATGGCGGGTCATCGTCGTCGTCAGCTATCGCGCTGCCTTCCAGGGCATGCTGACCGGAGTACTCCTTGCGGTCGCACGCATCAGCGGCGAGACCGCGCCACTCTTGTTTACCGCGCTCTCCAACTCCAGCTTCACAACAGATATGTCATCGCCAATGGCAACCTTGCCGGTGATCATATACAGTTATGCCGGCGCGCCCTATGCGGATTGGCAAAATCTCGCCTGGGCCGGGGCGCTCTTGATCACATTTTCGGTACTGATTTTAAACGTCGTTGCCCGCAGCTTTGCACCACGCAGCAGGAACTAAACGGATGACAGAAGCCCATTTAGAGCTGCATAGCGTGACAGCCAGTCCCGCTATGCCGATCATCAATCCCGACCTCGATCCGAAGATCGCCGTCACCGGCCTGGATTTCTATTACCAGACGGGGCACCACGCCCTTAAGAACATCAACCTGAACATCGCCGACAAGTGCGTCACCGCCTTCATCGGCCCGTCGGGCTGCGGCAAATCCACCTTGCTGCGCATCCTGAACCGCATCTACGACCTCTATCCCGGCCAGCGCGCCACCGGCGAGGTGCTGGTCGACGGCGAGAACATCCTGGCCCCGAACTATGACGTCACAAGGTTGCGCGCCAAGGTCGGCATGGTGTTCCAGAAGCCGACGCCGTTCCCGCTGACGATCTGGGACAATATCGCCTTCGGCATCAACCTGTACGAGAAGCTGTCCAAGCCCGACCTGGACAACCGCATCGAATGGGCTCTGCGCAAGGCGGCGATCTGGGAAGAGGTCAAGGACAAGCTGAAGCGCAGCGGCACCGGCCTGTCGGGCGGCCAGCAGCAGCGCCTGTGCATCGCCCGCGCCATCGCGGTGAAGCCGGAAGTGATCCTGATGGACGAGCCCTGCTCGGCCCTGGACCCGATCTCCACCGCCCGTGTGGAGGAGCTGATCCTGGAGCTGGCCGACGATTACGGGATCGTGCTGGTGACCCACAACATGCAGCAGGCCGTCCGCACCGCGGACTTCACCACCTTCATGTATCTGGGCGAGATCATCGAGTTCGGCGAGACCGAGCAGATCTTCTCCAACCCCCGCGAACAGCGCACCCAGGACTACGTGACCGGCCGCTTCGGCTGATCGCGTCCGCACCAAATCCTCCATACCGTCATGCCCGGACTTGATCCGGGCATCCACGGCGGGCCGAAAGTGCGTTTGGCCGACTTCGGCGCCGGCGGAACCGCGTGGATGACCGGGTCAAGCCCGGTCATGACGATTAAAGATTGTATTGTGGTGGACGCCAAACACCTTGCGGTGCCGAAGCCTCAACGGGACACCCGTGGACTTCGGCGCTAACGGAGAGCCGTGGATGGCCGGGTCAAGCCCGGCCATGACGGTATAGGGGTTGGGCCTAAAGGTGGCGAACGATCTCTGCCACAATCGCCTCGACCGGCTGGCCGGCATCGACCGCCAGCACCGGCTCGTCCGCGCCCGGCTCCTCCAGCGTGTCGAACTGGCTGGCCAGCAGCGAAGCCGGCATGAAATGGCCGTGGCGGCCGGCCAGGTGTTCGGCCATCACCGCGGGCGAGCCTTTCAGATAGACGAATTCCACCTCCGCCCTGCCGCCCGACAGCAGGTCGCGATAGCTGTGCTTCAGGGCCGAGCAGGTGATGACGCCGGCCTCGCCGGCATCGAGGCGCGCCGCGATCCAGCCGGCGATGGATTTCAGCCAGGGCAGCCGGTCGGCGTCGGTCAGCGGCGTGCCGGCATGCATTTTGGCGACGTTTTCGGGCGAGTGGAAATCGTCGCCCTCGGCCAACAGCCAGCCCAGCCGATCGGCCAGGGCGCCGGCGACGGTACTCTTGCCGCTGCCGGACACGCCCATGACGATCAAAATGCGGGCGTGCGTCACTCAGCGATCAGATGCTGGATCCCGTCCGGGCCGGCGACGAAGGCTTCCTTGGCGATGCCGATGAACAGGCCGACATCGACCACGCCGGTGATCATCCTGATCTCGCGCTCGAATGCCGCCGGATCGCCGATCGGATCGAGGTCCAGGTCGGCGATGTAGTGGCCACCGTCGGTGACGAAAGTCTTGCCGTCCTTCTGACGCAGCGTCGCCTTGCGGGCGCGGTCGCGCAGCTTGTTGAACGTGACCTCCCAGCCGAAGGGCACGATCTCGACCGGCAGGGGAAAGCCGCCGCCCAGATGCGGCACCAGCTTGGTCGAATCGCAGATCACCACCATCCTGTCGCTGGCCGAGGCGACGATCTTCTCGCGCAGCAGCGCGCCGCCGCCGCCCTTGATCAGGTCCAGCCCCTTGCCCGCCATCTCATCGGCCCCGTCGATGGTGAGGTCGAGGTGCTGTTCCTCGGCAAAGGTGACGATCCTGATACCCTCGCCCTCGGCCTGGATGCGGGTCGCCTCGGAGGTCGGGATGGCGATGATCTTGAGACCGTTCCGCACCCGCTCGCCCAGGATCGAGACGAGATGCTTGGCGGTCGAGCCGGTGCCCAGCCCGACGATCATGCCGTCCTGGACAAGCTGGGAGGCCGCGAAGGCAGCCTCCCGCTTCCGTTCGTCCTGGCTGACGCCGTTCATTGGGCGGACTTGAGCTTGCGGTAACGGCGGATCAGGGCGTTGGTCGAGCTGTCATGCTCGAGCTTCGGCTCATCGGCGCTCTCCAACTGCGGCACGATCCGCTGGGCCAGCACCTTGCCCAGCTCGACGCCCCACTGGTCGAATGAATCGATCTGCCAGACCACGCCCTGGGTGAAGACATTGTGCTCATAAAGCGCCACAAGCTTGCCCAGCGCGGCCGGGGTCAGACGGTCCAGCAGGATGGTGTTCGACGGGCGGTTGCCCTCGAACAGCCGGTGCGGCACCAGCCAGTCGGCCGTTCCCTCGGCCTTCACCTCCGCCTCGGTCTTGCCGAAGGCCAGAGCCTCGGCCTGGGCGAAGACATTGGCCATCAGGATGTCGTGATGCCGGCCGAGCGGATTCAGCGTCTCGGCGAAGCCGATGAAATCGCAGGGGATGAGGCGCGTACCCTGGTGGATCAGCTGATAGAAGGAATGCTGGCCGTTGGTCCCCGGCTCACCCCAATAGATCGGGCCGGTATCGGTATCCACGTGCGTGCCGTCGACCTTCACATGCTTGCCGTTGCTCTCCATCGTCAACTGCTGGAGATAGGCCGGGAAGCGCTTCAGATACTGCTCATAGGGCAGGATCGCGACCGTCTGGGCATCGAAGAAGTCGTTGTACCAGACGGCCAGCAGGCCCATCAGCACCGGCAGGTTGCGCTCGAACGGCGTGGTGCGGAAATGCTCGTCCATCTCGTGGAAACCGGCCAGCATGGCGCGGAAATTCTCCGGCCCCACCGCCAGCATCGACGACAGGCCGATGGCGGAATCCATCGAATAGCGGCCGCCGACCCAATCCCAGAAGCCGAACATGTTTTCCGTGTCGATGCCGAACTTGGTCACGGCGCCGGCATTGGTCGAGACGGCGACGAAATGCTTGGCGATCGCGCTCTCGTCCTTCACGTGCCTCAAGAACCATTCCCGTGCCGTGTTGGCGTTGGTCATGGTCTCCAGGGTGGTGAAGGTCTTGGAGGAGACGATGAACATCGTCTCGTCGGCGTCGAGATCGATCACCGCCTCGGCGAAGTCGGTGCCGTCGACATTGGAGACGAAGCGGAAGACCATGTCGCGGGCGCTGTAGGAGCGCAATGCCTCATAGGCCATCACCGGCCCCAGGTCGGACCCGCCGATGCCGATATTGACGACATTGCGGATGCGCTTGCCGCTATGGCCCTTCCAGGCGCCGCTGCGGACGCGGTCGGCAAAGGCCGACATCTTGTCGAGCACGGCGTGAACCTCGGGCACCACATTCTGTCCGTCGACGACGATAGTGGCGTCCTTGGGCGCGCGCAGCGCGACGTGGAGAACGGCACGGTTCTCGGAGATGTTGATTTTCTGGCCGGCGAACATCGCATCGATCTTCGCCCGCAATCCCGACTCTTCCGCCAGCTGGACCAGCAGCTTCAGCGTCTCGTCGGTGATCCGGTTCTTCGAATAATCGAGATAGATGCCGACATCCTCGACCGCGAAGCGCTCGCCGCGCTTGGCGTCGCCGGCGAAAAGCTGGCTGAGATGGGTGTTCTCGATCGCCTTGTGGTGCGCCCCCAGCGCTTTCCAGGCCGGAAGGTTACGCAGCGGTGTGTCGCTCATCCGAAAGCCTCATCGGTGAAGGAATGGTGCGCCCCGCGCGAACCGCGGGGCCTCTTCGATTCCCGGCGGCGGCGTCACTCTCCGGCGGACGCCCACGCCCGGGCGGGCTGGCGGCCCGGCGCCACCTTCTTCGCCTTCCAGCGCAGTGCGGGCTCGCCGAGCTCGGAGACGACGAGGTCGTGCAGCTCGCGGCCCGGACGGACTCCGCCGCACTCGACCTTGTAGCGGGCGCGCCCGCCGGACCCCGGCCTTCTCCCGGGCAGCCAGGCCC
>CAZNNJ010000494.1:0-4875 GCA_964574305.1 uncultured Rhodospirillales bacterium
AGGGTGACGGCTGGTGGGCGAGGAGCACTCGGCCGGCGGCGGTTGCGTAGAGGGGCCCGCTCATGCCGATGCGCGTCGCATATCGGACGGGCTGCGGACTCTCGATGGCGTCGATGTAGACAAACCGGCGCATTTCCACGTCCAGCACCGCCAGCGAGAAGGACTCCTGCGTGGCCTCCCAGAGCTGACGTAGATAGCCGCGCAGAATGCGCGGCAGCGACCAGGCAGAGGCGACTGTCGCCGCCAGCCTGAAGCTGCGCGGGCCCAGGCGATACAGGTTGCCGTCTGCGATCAGGTAATCATCGACGACCAGTGGGCGCAGCGAGTTGATCAGCGTGCTCTTCGGTGTCTCCAGGACGACGCTGAGATCGGCCAGCGACAGGCCTTCCGGCGCCCGCGCCAGCTCGTCCAGCAGGCGAAGCACGCGCGACATAGCCTTGGGGCCGCCGTTGCGGCCCGCTTGGTCTTCCGTATCCGATGCCGTCATGTCCAATTCACGGATTGCGTCCCATCTCGGCCTTTGGCGTATTTCACACTGGTAGAACGTTTTGCGTCGGCGCGAAATGCACCTCGGGGAAACTTGGCGTATATGCGATATTTCATAAGGCGGGGTCGGCGCGGGTTGCGGGAAGGCAGGCGATCCCGGAAACGAAAGAACTCTGCTTGAGCGAGCTTTCATGCCTCATCTTTATACGGACGAACAGCGTCAGATTCGCATCGAAGCGCGCCGGCTTCTCGAGGCGCACTATTCCGGCGAACGTCTGAAGACGCTTCTGACAACCCAGGGCCGCCATGACGACGATGTCTGGCGCGCCTGCCGCGACATGGGCTGGACGGCGATCACAGTGCCCGAGGCCTATGGCGGCCTGGGCCTCGGCCCCGTCGAGCTTGGCATCATCGCGGAAGAATGCGGCCGGGTCGCCTGCGGCGCTCCATTCCTCACCACCTCCTTTGCCGTCGGCGAGGCGGTGCGGCTGTGGGGCGACGAGACGCTGAAGCAGGACGTGCTGCCCCAGATCGCAGGCGGCGAGCTGGTCGGCGCCTTCGCCTTCGCCGAGGCGGCGGGCGAAACCCTGCCGGCCATCCCCCGGGCTGAGTTTCGCGACGGCCGGCTGTATGGCGCCAAGATCAGTGTCGTCGCGGGGGCGGTCGCCGACATTGCCGTCGTTTCGGCTGCCGGCGGTCTCTGCTTCGCGGACCTGCGCGAGATCGATGTCGAACGTGCTGTGGTCGACGGCTTCGACAACAGCCGGTGTGCCGCCGATCTGCTGTTCGACGGCCTGCCGGCCACCCGGCTGGAGGCACCGGGCGGCGCTGACGCGCGCCTGCTGGACCGGCTTGCGGTGATCACGGCGTTCGAGCAGGTCGGCGGCGCCGACCGCTGCATGGAGCAGGCGCGCGACTATGCCAATGAACGTCGGGCTTTCGGCCAGCCGATCGGCAAGTTCCAGGCAATCAAGCACCGCATCGCCGAGATGTATGTCGCCAACGAGCTGGCGCGGGGCAATGCGCTGCGTGCCGCGATCGATCTTGCCGAGGATGCGTCCGACCTGCCGCTGCATGCCGCCGCGGCGCGGCTCTCCGCCATCGCGGCTTACGAATTCGCCTCCCGGGAAGCGATCCAGGTCCATGGCGCGATCGGCGTCACCTGGGAGCACGACCTGCACCTGCATTACCGCCGCGCGCGCACGCTGGCGCTGGAGCTGGGTTCGACGATGACGTGGGAAGATACTCTGGTCGATGCGCTGAAGGCGGCCGCGTGATGAGCGCCACCTTGCCTCCGGCGCTCGACGCCTATTTCGTGAAGGCGCAAGCCTTCCTTGCAGAGCACGCGCCGACTTTCGCGCGCGCGGCGCGCCGCGGCCTTGCCCAGGCCGAGGATCTGGCGCTGGGGCGGCGCTGGCAGGCGCTGAAGGCGGCGAACGGCTATGCGGCGATCACTTGGCCGGTGGAGTATGGCGGGGCGGGCGGCGCGGTCCTCGAACAGATATTGTTCGTGCGCGAGGAGGCGCGGCTCGGCTTTCCGGCGGAGTATTTCACCATCAGCCTCGGCATGCCGGTGCCGATGATGCTGCGCTATGCGACCGAGGATCAGAAACGGCTCTGCGTCCCACCGGCGGTACGCGGCGAGACGATCTGGGCCCAGCTCTTCTCGGAACCCAGCACCGGCTCGGATGTCGCCGCGGTGCGGCTCAGGGCGCGGCGGGACGGGGACGATTGGGTCCTGTCCGGCCAGAAATTATGGACCACCTACGCGCAATATTCCGACTATGGCGTACTTGTCGCGCGGACCGATCCCTCGGCGCCCAAGCATAAGGGGCTGACCTATTTCTTCGTCGACCTGCGTGCGCCCGGCGTCACGGTGCGTCCGGTCAGGCAGCTGCACGGGGCCGAGGATTTCAACGAGGTTTTCTTCGACGATGTCCGCATTCCGGACAGCCAGCGCCTGGGCGGCGTCGGCGACGGCTTCCGGCTGGCGGTCGAGACGCTGATGATCGAGCGCTACACCGCCGCGAACGACGAGGCGGGCTTCGGTCCAAAGCTCGCGGCGTTCGTCCGGCTGGCCAAGGAGCAGGTCTATCGCGGCCGCCCGGCGATCGAAGACGGCAGGGTGCGCTCCACGATCGCCCAGGCCTATGCGCTGCAGCAGGGGCTGCTGGCAATCCATGACAAATCCCTGCTCGAGATCGCGGCCGGCGGCGAGCCGGGGCCGGAAGGTTCAATCCACAAGCTGGCCTCGCTGCGCGCCCGGCGGCTCGTATCGACCCTGGCGAACGACCTTCTGGGGCCGGCCGGGATTGCGCTCGACCCGATGGCGACGCCCAAGGACGACTTCACCATGTCGTGGCTCGACATGCCGACGCTGCGCATCGCCGGCGGGACGGACGAGATGCTCCTGAACACGATTGCCGAGAAAATCCTGGGGCTGCCGCAGGATTACCGCCCCGACAAGGGCGTACCCTTCGACCAGATCGGAAACTGACCCCGGAACCGCCATGCCGCTGAATTACGAAGCCTTGATGGCGCACCGCTTCGAACCGGTGACCGTCGCCTATACACATCGCGATACCATTCTCTATGCGCTGGGCGTGGGGGTCGGGCAGGACGATCCACTGAACCCCGGCACGCTGAAATATGCCTACGAGGCCGGGTTGGCGGCCCTGCCGACGATGGCCAGCGTGCTGGCCGGGGGCGACGGCGGCTGGATGCAGGAGCCCGAGAACCGCATCACCTGGAACAAGGTGCTGCATGGCGAGCAGCGGCTGACCATCCATCGCCCCTTGCCGGCGCAGGGGACGGTCAGGGGCGTCTATGCGATCGATGCGATCTACGACAAGGGCGCCGACAAGGGCGCGATCCTCTACATGACCAACCGCCTGTCGGACGCCGTGACCGGGGAAGCGATCGCCGATGTCGGGATGGCGGCGTTCCTGCGCGCCGACGGCGGTTTCGGCGGCTCCGCCGAGGGGGCGCCCAAGCCCTATCCGGTGCCGGCCGACCGTCCGCCGGACCTCACGATCGACCTGCCGACGCGCCCCGACCAGGCGCTGCTCTACCGTCTTTCAGGGGACTACAACCCGCTTCACGTCGACCCGGACGTCGCGAAATCGGTGGGGTTCGAACGGCCGATCCTGCACGGCCTCTGCGCCTACGGCGTGGTCGGCCGCGCCGTGCTGAAGCTGCTCTGCGCCGGCGATCCGGCGCGGCTGCGGCGGCTCGATGTCCGCTTCTCCAGCCCGCTCTATCCGGGCGAGACCGTCCGCACCGAGGTCTGGCGCGAGGGTGACGGACGCGCGGTGTTCCGCGCGCTGGCCGCCGAGCGCGGCGTCGTCATCCAGAACAACGGCGTCGTAGAATACGCGGCGTAGGCCACAGGACATATCACCCACACGATAAAAGCCCCTGCCGACAGGGGCTTGGCTTGTCAGGCGCCGCCGCAATCGAAACGATGCCGGTCAAGGGCCCGACCGGTAATCGTGGAGATTTGAGTAATGGCTTCGACCGCGCTGGCGGGCGTCAAAATTCTGGACCTCAGCCGGGTCCTGGCCGCGCCGCTGGCGACCCAGCTGCTGGGCGACCTCGGCGCCGAGGTCATCAAGGTTGAGCGGCCGGGCGCCGGCGACGAATCGCGTGAATACGGCCCGCCTTTCGTGCGCGACGGCAACGGCGACCTGACCGAGGATTCCGCCTTCTATCTCAGCTGCAACCGCAACAAGCGCTCGATCACCGTCGATCTCGCCAGCCCGGAAGGGCAGGACGTGATCCGCAAGCTGGCCGCCCAGTCCGACGTCGTGGTCGAGAATTTCAAGACCGGCGCGCTCAAGAAATACGGCCTCGATTACGAGGCGCTGCGCGCGGTCAATCCGCGCCTGATCTACTGCTCGGTCACCGGCTTCGGCCAGACCGGCCCGCTCGCCCACAAGCCCGGCTATGACGGCGTTTTCCAGGCGATGAGCGGCTTCATGAGCGTGTCCGGCCATCCCGACGGTGAGCCCGGGGGCGGCCCGATGAAGGTCGGCCTGTCGATGATCGACATCCTGACCAGCTTCTATGCCACCGTCGCCATCCTGGGCGCCCTCTATCACCGCGACGTCCAGAATGGGCCGGGACAGCATATCGACCTGGCCCTGCTCGATTGCGGCCTAGCCGCGCTCAGCCATTTCGCGATGAACTACCTGGTGTCGGGCGAGGTGCCGGTCAGGCGCGGCAATGGCGGGTTCGGCGGCGTGCCGTCCCAGGCCTTCGCCTGTGCCGGCGGCGGCCACTTCCTGGTCCCCCGCAACCACGCCTTCTTCACGCGGCCGTGCGCCGCCATCGGCCATCCAGGGACCATTCCCGCCCCCCGCCTCCCCCCGCCCCCCCGCCGGGTCGAAA
>CAZNNJ010000495.1:0-4871 GCA_964574305.1 uncultured Rhodospirillales bacterium
GCTGGAACGTGCTGCGCGTCGGCGACGCCAACGATATCGAGCGCATCGAGCATGCGCTCTCCGTGTTCAAGCAGACCAAGGGCCGCCCGACCCTGATCGTTCTGGACAGCCATATCGGCTGGGGCTCGCCGCACAAGCAGGACACCGCCGCCGCCCATGGCGAGCCGTTGGGCGATGAGGAGGTGAAGCTGACCAAGCGCGCCTATGGCTGGCCCGAGGACGCGCAGTTCCTGGTGCCCGACGGGGTGCTGGAGCATTTCAGCGCCGGCATCGGCGCCCGCGGCGCGGAGGCGCACGGCAACTGGCAGGCGCTGTTCGGGCAGTACCGCACCGAATATCCCGAGCTCGCGACCGAGATCGACCAGATGCAGCGCCGCGAGCTGCCGGCCGGCTGGGACAAGAACCTGCCGGTCTATCCGGCCGACCCCAAGGGCCTTGCCGGGCGCGATGCGTCGGGCAACGTGCTGAACGTGCTGGCGCAGAACATTCCCTGGTTCATGGGCGGCTCGGCCGACCTCGGCCCGTCGAACAAGACGGTGCTGAAGTTCGACGGCGTCGGCGATTTCCTGCCGGGCCAGACCGGCCGTAACCTGCATTTCGGCATTCGCGAATTCGCAATGGGCGCGGCGGTCAACGGCCTGTCGCTCTCGAAGATCAGGGCCTATGGCGCGACCTTCTTCATCTTCAGCGACTATGCAAGGCCCGCCATGCGCCTCTCGGCGCTGATGGAGTTGCCGACCATCTTCGTCTTCACCCATGACGCGATGAGCGACGGCGAGGACGGGCCGACTCACCAGCCGGTCGAGCATCTGATCTCGCTGCGCGCCATGCCCGGCATGACGGTGATGCGCCCCGGCGACGCCAACGAGGTGGTCGAGGCCTATCGCCACATCATGCAGCAGAAGCACCGGCCGGCGCTGCTCACCCTGTCGCGCCAGGCCCTGCCGACCTTGGACCGCACGAAATACGCCTCCGCCGCCGGTGTGGCGAAGGGTGCCTATGTCCTGGCGGACGCGGCCGACGGCCATCCCGACGTCATCCTGATCGCCACCGGCAGCGAGCTGTCGCTGGTCGTCGAGGCGCACGAGACGCTGACCGCCCAGGGCATCAAGTCCCGCGTCGTCTCGATGCCGTCCTGGGACCTGTTCGAGCTGCAGCCGGCCGAATACCGCGAGACCGTCTTCCCGCCCAGCGTGACGGCGCGCCTGGCGGTGGAGCAGGCCTCGACCCTGGGCTGGCATCGCTATGTCGGCGAGAAGGGCCGCATCATCGGCATGCACACCTTCGGTGCCTCCGCGCCCCTGGCGGAGCTGCAGCGGGCCTACGGGTTCGAGCCGGACAAGGTGGTCGCGGTGGCGAAGGAGATGCTGGGGCGGTGAAGAAAGGCGGACCTGACCGAACGCCGCTGAAGGGCAAAGCCGGAAAGGGTGATGGTCGGGCTATTCTTCAATGGCTCGACCAGCACCCGTTGCCGGCCTCATCCAGGAGATCGGCGGAGGAGATCGACGCCGCGGTCGATGAGGCGCGAGCGGCGTGGGGCTGAATTTCTATCTGTCTAAAGCTCAACTGTACTCGTCATTGCGAGGAGCATAGCGACGAAGCAATCCAGGGCCATTAGCCCGATACCAGTCGATGTGGCCCTGGATTGGTTCGCTTCACTCGCAATGACGTTGAGAGCGTTTACCCCAACTCCGCCTTGAACAGCGCGATCAGCTCGTGCCAATGCCGCTCGGCCGCCTCTTCGTTGTAGATCGGGAAATCGGTCATCGTCCAACCGTGCAGCGCGCCCGGGTAGATTTCGCAGCGGTGGTCGACCTTGGCGTCGCTCAGCGCCGTGTCCAGCCGCACTTCCATTTCCGGCGGGTATGAGCCGTCCTGGTCGGCGCCGGCGACATAGACGCGGGCCTTGATCTTGGGCGCCAGCAGGTGCGGGCTATCCTCGGCATCGGTGGCCAGGCTGCCGCCGTGGAAACTGGCCGCCGCGGCGATCCGGTCCGGGTAGGTGGCCGCCACGGTCAGCGAGATGCCGCCGCCCATGCAATAGCCGGTGGTGCCGATCTTATTGCCGGCGACGTCCTTGCGCCCGTCGATCAGCGCCAGGAATGCCTCGGTGTCGGCGGCGGCGGGGCGATTGCCGGTCGTCGAATAGAGATGGCCGATGGCGCCGCGCACGTCGTTCGAGGCGAACACCGCTTTGGGGTCGAGCGGCGCGTAGGGGCCGGCGCGGTAATAGAGGTCGGGCAGCACCACCAGATAGCCGGCATCGGCAAGGCGCTGCCCCATGTCGAGCAGAGGCGGCCGGATGCCGAGCCCGTCCATGAAGAAGATCGCAGCCGGCCAGGGGCCCGAACCGGTGGAGGGCGTGAAGACATATACCGGGCACTCGCCATCGCGGGCACGGACCGAAACCAGTTCACGGCTCATGGCTCTATCTCCTTGTGAAGTCTACCGCGGGATTTTCCCCTTCTTGACCGCCGCCCAGGCCTCTGGGCCGACATTGGCCTCCAGCATGTGCGACAGGTCGGGATTCTTGCGCAGCTCCTGGCCGCCATCGACGGCGAAGCTCTGGCCGGTGACCCAGGCCGATTCGGGGCCGGCGAGATAGCGCACGGCCTGGCCGATATCGACCGGCTCGCCGGCGCGGCGGATCGGGAATTCGTTGAGGAAGCGGCCGAAAATCTTCTCGTCGGTGAACAGGTAGCTGACGCGCTTGCTGCGGGTCAGGCCCGGGCGCACGGCATTGACGCGGATGCCGGCATCGCCCAGTTCCTCCGCCGCGGCGCGGACCAGGTTCTCCAGCCCGCCCTTGGCGGGGTGATAGGCCGCCAGCCCGTTGAAGGGCAGCTTGGCGGCGGTGGAGGAGATGCAGACGATCGAGCCGCCGGGTTGCATCAGCGGCGCGCCGTAGCGGATCGCCAGGAAGGCGCTGACGACATTGCGGTCGAACTGGTCGCGGAAGGTCTGGGCGTCCAGCATCAGCATCGGCTTGAAGCCGTTGCCGCCGCCCACCGTGGCGACGACGATGTCGAGACGCTGGTTGATGGTATAGGCCCGGTCGAACGCCGCTTTGATGTCGTCCTCGACCATGCCGTCGCCGACGAACATCTCGACCCGCCCGTCGGGCACGGCCGCCAGCAATTCGGCCTTCGTCTCCTCCAGCACATCCTTGCGGCGGGCCAGGATCATCACCGTGGCGCCGTCGCGCAGCAGCAGCTCGGCCGAGGCCGAGCCGATGCCGCCGCTGGCGCCGGTGACGATGGCGGTCATGCCGGCGAGCGCGCCTTTGGTCATGGCATCACCCGAAGATCGAATAGCCGCCGTCGACGATCACCGTCTGCCCGGTGATGTGCCGCGCGGCGGCGCTGGTCAGGAACAGGACGGCACCGGCGATGTCTTCCGGGTCGCCGATCCGGTCCAGCGGCGTGCGCGCCAGGGTTGGCGCGGTCATCTCCTTGTCCTCCATGAACCAGGACGTCATGGCGCTGCGCGTCAGCCCGGCGGCCACCGCGTTCACCCGCAGATTCTGCTTGCCCCAATGGATGCTGAGCGTCTTGGTCATCTGCACCAGCCCGGCCTTGCCAGCGCCATAGCCCGGCACCGTCTCGATGCCGAAGAACGAGGCCATCGAGGCGATGGAGATGACGCTGCCGCCACCGGGCAGCGTGCTCTTCGACAGCTTGGGCTGGCACGCCTCTATGGTGCGATAGGGGCCGGTCAGGTGCATGCGCACCGCCTTCTCGAAGATCTCCGGCTCATATTCATGCACGCCGAACTCGCCGCCGACCCAGCCGACGCCTGCGCTGTTCACCAGAATGTCCAGCTCCGGCAAGGCATCGGCCACCGGCTTCATGTCGTCCGTGCCGGTGATGTCGAGCTTGAAATAGCGGTAGCCGCTATAATCGGCGTCGTAGTCTGAGGCGCTGCCGCGCTGCCCGGTGATCGCGACCTCCGCCCCGGCCTCGCGATAGGCCTGGCCGACGCCGAAGCCGATGCCGGTGGTGCCGCCGACGACCAGCACCTTGCGGCCGCTATAGTCGAACCTGACGTTCGACCAGATGGATTCGGTACTCATACCGGCGACTTTCCACGGCGGAGCGTGTCGAGCGTGTCCTGCCCGAACATCGCGGCGATCATGTCCGACAGGTCGGGGTTCTTGCGGATTTCGTTGCCGCCGTCGACGGCGAAGCTCTGCCCGGTGACCCAGGAGGATTCCGGCCCGGCCAGATAGCGGACAGCCTCGGCGATGTCGTCGGGCTCGCCGGCGCGGCCCAGCGGGAACTCGGCGATGAAGCGCTTCAGGATCTCGGGATTCTCGATCATCCCGCCGGTGCCGTCGCTGCGGGTCAGGCCCGGGCGCACCGCGTTGACGCGGATGCCGGCCTGGCCCAACTCCTCCGCCGCGGCGCGGACGAAATTCTCCAGCCCGCCCTTGGAGGTGTGATAGGCCGGCAGATAGGCGAAGGGCAGCGTCGCCGCGGTCGACGAAATGCAGACGATGGAGCCGCCATCCATCAGCGGCGCGCCATAGCGCACGGCCAGGAAGGCGCTGATGATGTTGATGTTGAGCTCGTTTCGGAACTGCTCGGCATCCAGCATCAGCAGCGGCTTGAACCCGCCGCCGCCGACCGTCGGCACGATGATGTCCAGCCGGTTCTGCATGGCATGGGCCTTGTCCAGCGCCGCGCGGACATCTTTCTCATCCACTGCGTCGCCGGCATGGATCTCGATCCGGGCGTCCGGCACGGTCTCCAGTATCCAGGCCTTGCTCGTCTCCAGCGCATCCTGGCGCCGGCCCATGATCAGCACCGCCGCGCCGTCGCGCGCCAGCAGCCGCGCGCTGTGCGAACCGATGCCGCCGGCGCCGCCGGTGA
>CAZNNJ010000496.1:0-852 GCA_964574305.1 uncultured Rhodospirillales bacterium
GGCGCACTTTACCGTTTTCCGCGAATGCGGAATCGATGTCGCCGACCAAGCTGACCCTGGGCGCCGGCCAGACGATCAAGGTCGAGGACCTGATCCTGTCGATGGTCACGCTGTCGGCCAATGACTCCGCCGTGGTGCTGGCCGAGGGGCTTGGCGGATCGGAAGATCGCTTCGGCCAGTTGATGACCCGCAAGGCGCATCAGCTCGGCATGGTGAACACGAATTTCCGCAATTCGAACGGCCTGCCCGATCCTGCGCAAATCTCGACCGCGCGCGACATGGCGATCCTGTGCCGGGCGCTGATCCGCCACTTCCCGCAATACTACCATTACTTCTCGGTGCGGGAGTTCACCTATAACGGCATCGAGCATTCCAACCACAACCATCTGATGAGCCGCTATGAGGGCATGGACGGGCTGAAGACGGGGCTGACCAACGCCTCGGGCTTCAACCTCGCGGCCTCGGCCATTCGGGGTGGGCGCCGTCTGATCGGCGTCGTCTTCGGCGGCACCAGCGCCGCCCAGCGCGACGACTATATGGCCGACCTGCTGGATGACGGCTTCAGCCAGACCAGCAACGTGGCCATGACCCCCGCCGTTCCGCCCCCCGTTCCGGCCCCCACGCCCAGGCACCCGGCGGCCCGTCACAGCCGAGCGGCCTGACGAGGTACTGCTGGCGGGCGCCCGCCAGCGCCGACACAGTGGACGACTCGGCCCGCTCGTTACCCAGCTCCACGCCGCTCCGCTCGCCGCCGGCCAGACGGTTCAGCACGAACCCGCACTCCGGGGGCGAGTGGCCGGCCAGCCATTTGACCCGCACCGGCAGCACGAAAAACACCAGGATGGTGTAGTC
>CAZNNJ010000496.1:862-4868 GCA_964574305.1 uncultured Rhodospirillales bacterium
CGCCGCGCCGCCACCGGTGCCGGGCCACAAGCCCAGCGAGCTGACGGGCCCGAACGAGCCGAAGGGATCCAGCGGCTCGGTCGCGGTGGCCCAGCTGCCGCCGGCCCCGACGCCAGTCGCCCCGGCACCGAAGCCGATTACCGAGCTTGCGCCCCCGTCCCCCAGCGCCGGCCAGAACGGCATCACACTCAACGCACAGCGCCCCAAGACCATTGCCGAGCTGACAGCCGCGACCGGCCAGGGCGACGTCGAGGCGCCCGACGACATCAAGCCGGCGGCCAAACCCAAGGCCTCGGGCGAGCGCGTGGCGATGCTGGTCACACCGAAATCGCAGCGCACGAAAGCCGCCAAGGCGCCGGCGGCCACCGAGGCGCGCTGGAGCATCCAGGTCGGTGCCTATGCCAGCCGCGAGGCGACCGAGTCGGCGATCAAGCAGGCGATCAAGAAGGTCCCGTCGATCCTCAAGAACGCGAAGGTCGTCGTTGCCGCCCTGCCGCAGAAGCATGGCACGATCTATCGTGGCCGCCTCTCGGGTCTGGAAGCGGGCGATGCGCGCAAGGCCTGCCACCTGCTGACCCATTGCATGACGGTTCCGCCCGGGGCATCGTAACCGGGAATTCACAATCCGGGAGGACGCATATGCGCCAGACGAGCCACCTTATCATTCGCGGGCGGGTTCAGGGCGTGAGTTTCCGCGCCTGGACGGCGCGCCAGGCGCAGAATTGCGGCGTGGACGGCTGGGTGCGCAACCGGGAGGATGGCGGGGTCGAGGCGATCCTGGCGGGAGAGGCCGACGCCGTGCGGCAGGTGGTCGAGGCCTGCCGGATCGGACCGCATCACGCAGTCGTCACCGACCTGATCGAGCTTCCGGCCTGCGAAGACCCCGGAGCGGGATTCCACATCCGCCACTGATCCGTTCGTTACCTCCTCTACGTAAACGGAACGGGGAGCGCAGGATCGTATCGTCCGCGTCCGTACCAACAGCGTCTCTATTTCGCCATGATTGTCATTCTTACTGGCGGAAAGGGACGGAATGCTCCGCCGCAATGGCGGAGATTGGAGGTCAAGATGTCGGTGCCTGGACGGATCGGAATTATCCTCATCGTTGCGTTGGCGGTCGTCGACGCCTTGATCCTGGCCAGCGGTGCGAAGCATGCCGCAACGGCCATCGAAACCCACGCCCTGATCGAGCAGACCGCCATGCAGCCGCAGCCGGTCGCCGCGCAGGACAGCTCTGCCAAGGTCGACCCGCACAAGACCCTGATCTCGACCGCGCTCCGCGAAATCAACCTGCTGATGAGCAAGAAGGCCGAGAAGCCGACGGGGATCTAGACCAGATCCGCCGCCATCGGGCGCAGGCCAGACATCGGGCAGTCTGCGGCAAGACCGCGATCCTTGGATAGTTTACGACATCGCCATCGCTGATGAGCGACGCGAAACGGAACAGGGAATCGAATGGGCGGACTATCCGGCAAAACCGCTCTTGTGACCGGCGGTGCGCGGGGCATCGGGGCGGGAATCGCGCGACGGCTGGCGGCGGAGGGCGTGTCGGTCGCACTCACCTATTCGGCCTCCGCCGGAAAAGCGAACGAACTGGTCGCGGAGATCCGGGCCAATGGCGGTAGGGCCATGGCGATTGCGGCCGACGCAGCTGACACGGACGCCGTGGCGGCGGCGGTTGCCCGGACAATCACCGAATTCGGGCGGCTGGACATTCTGGTCAACAATGCCGGGATGGGGATCGCCGCGCCGATCGAGGACATAAAATTGGAGGACTATGATCGCTGCTTCGCGATCAATGTCCGCGCCGTGTTCGTCGCCATGCAGGCCGCGGCGCGGCATATGGGGCCGGGCGGGCGGATCATCACGATCGGGAGCGTGAACGGCGACCGCATCCCGTTCGGCGCCGCTTCGGTCTATGCCGCGACCAAAGCCGCCGTCGCTGGCCTGACGCGCGGCGCCGCCCGTGACCTGGGCCCACGCGGCATCACGGTGAACGTGGTGCAGCCCGGGCCCATCGATACCGACATGAACCCGGCCGATGGGCCCTATGCGGCTTCGGGCCTGGCGGCCGTGGCGGTCGGCCATTACGGACAGCCGCGGGATGTAGCCGCCATGGTCGCGTTCCTGGCCAGCCCCGAGGCCGCCTTCATCACCGGCGCCAGCCTGAACGTCGACGGCGGGTACAACGCTTGAGGCTAAATTGGGCCTGAGGCCAGACCGACTCTAGTCGTCGATCGCCTGATAGATCGCGGTTTCGCAATCGGTCCGCATCGTGCCGCCGGCGCCGAAATAGAGCTGGATCATCATCAGCGCGATCAGGTCTTCCGTCGGGTCCGCCACCCACCAAGTGCCATAGGCGCCTGGCCAGCCCAACCGGCCGGGCGAGCCCAGCCAATCCTGCCCGGTCGGATTGTCGGCGATCGACAGGCCGAGGCCGAAACCCATCGCGGTCCAGAACGGCAGCCCCAGGAACGGCGTCGCCCGCTCGACCGGGGTCAGATGGTCGAGCGTCATCATCTCCCATGTCTTGCGCGACAGCAGGCGCGTATCGTCCGACTTGCCGCGCCCCAGGATCATCCTGGCGAATTTGAGATAATCTTCGGCGGTCGAAACCAGCCCGGCCCCGCCCGACGGGAAGCTGTTCGGATTGCGCCAGCGGCTGGTGCTCGGGTGATCCTGGACGATCCGCCTGCCGGTTTTGGGATCGGGCGTATAGGCCGGCCCGAAACGATGCAACTTGTCGTCCGGCACCCAAAAGAACGAGTCGGCCATGCCCAGCGGCTCGAAAATCCGGGTGCGCAGGAAGTCCGGGAAGCTCATGCCCGAGGCGCGCTGGATCAGCACGCCCAGCACGTCTGTCGACATGCCGTAGTGCCAGCGCAGGCCCGGCTGATAGACCAGCGGCAGCGCACCCAGGCGCGCGATCCAGTCATCTATCGCATAGTCGCCCGGCAGCACCAGCGCATTGAATTCCTTGATCGCGCCGGCCATCGGCCCTTCGGCGGTCAAGAGATAGGGAATACCGGCGCGATGGAGCAGCAGGTCCTTGAGCGTGATCGGCCGAACGGCATCCTCGACATCGTCGAGCGGGCCGCCGGGACTGCGCAGCACCTTGCGGTTGGCAAGCTCAGGCAGGAACTTGTCGACCGGCTCGCCGAGGCGAAGCTTGCCCTCCTCGACCAGCATCATCGCGGCGACGCTGACGATCGGCTTGGTCATCGAGGCGATGCGGAAGAGCGTGTCCCGCCGCATCAGGATTTTGGCTTCCTCGTCCTGCCAGCCGAGTACGTCGGAATGAACGGTTTCGCCGCGGCGATGGACCAGGGTCACGACACCGGCCACCGCACCGGCATCGACATGGGCCTGCATGGCCGTGGTCAATCGTTCAAGCCGCTCACCCGAAAACCCAGCCGGTCCCGCCATGTCCTACCCCGATGATTTCGTTGATTAACGGACGACTTCTACGTCGATGCCTAGGGTGGAGCCAAGGGGCGCCAGCATGAGTCCGGCTATTTTGTGAAAATGTCCCGCAGGCGATCCAGGACTCTATCGAGGGTTGCTCCATCGACTGCCCCAAGGCGTCGAATCAGCCGGAGCTTATCCAATGTTCGAATCTGATCCAACAGGACCAGGCCTTCCTTTCCATTGAATTTTATCGGGATGCGCCAAGGGGCTGGCCGGCTTCCGGTGGTCATCGGCGCTGCCATAACGATCCGCATGTGATTATGCATTTCCGGAGGCGAGATGATGACACACAGGCGGCTCTTCTGAATTTCACTCCCGACCGTGGGATCGAGCACGGCAAGCCAGATATCACCCCGTGTCACACGGACTTGCGGCGAGGAACTCACCACACCAGTTCAGCGTCGTCTTCGTTACCGAATTCAGGCCACACAAGCGCATCGTCGCCAGCGACCGCTATCTCCCGTTCTGCATCCGCCCACCCCCCGCGTTGATGATCGGATGAGGGCATAAGGACCCGGCGACGACCTTCCCCACAGGG
>CAZNNJ010000497.1:0-4863 GCA_964574305.1 uncultured Rhodospirillales bacterium
CGGGCCAGATAGTTGGCTGGGGGGTCCTGTTGCCAGTGGAGGAAATGGGTTTTCGGCGCGATCTTGAGCGAATAGCTCAGGATCGGCGTGCGGCAGTGCGGCGCGGGGCGCAGGCGTACGATCTGCGGGCCGAGACCCACCAGTCGGTCGTAGCGGTAACTCGTCTTGTGTGTCAGCGCGACCTGAATTGCCATCCGTCCGCGGGTCCCTCGCATCGCATTTGCGAGATAGTAGAGTTGATTTTTGTGCATCGCACAATAGGAACGAGTACGATGTACACTGCTTTTCTCAGGCGCGGTCCGATCTCGGCCCCGGCCGGCAATCCGAATATGTGAGAGGCGGCGATGCGGCGGCTCAAAGTTTCGCATGTCACGACTTATGACTATGCGAATCCGGTCAGCTTCGGCGACCACCGGATGATGTTCCGGCCGCGCGACAGCCATGACCTGCGAATCATTTCCACCCATCTCGGCATCACGCCTGAGCCGACCGCCGTGCGCTGGATGCACGACCTCTACGGAAACTCGGTCGCGGTTGCGAGCTTCGATTTCGAGGCGACGCGGCTGCGCTTCGAAAGCGAGATCGTGCTCCAGCATTTCGAGAGCGGCGAGCCGGACTGCCCGATCGAGGCCTATGCGCGCAGCTATCCCTTCCGCTATGCCGCGGATGAAATCCCCGATCTCAGCCGTTCGATCGAGCTGCAATATTCCGATCCGCTGCACGCGGTCGACGCATGGGCCAAGTCCTTCATCGTTACCGACGGGCCGACCGACACCTGGGAGATGCTGGGGGCGATCACCAAGGCGATCCACCGCGACCTCGTCTACGCGGCGCGCGAAGCCGAAGGTATCCAGACGCCGGCGGAGACGCTTGCCGCCGGTTCCGGCAGCTGCCGGGATTTCGCCGTGCTGATGATGGAGGCGGTGAGAGCGCTGGGCTTCGCCGCGCGCTTCGTCTCCGGCTATCTCTATTCGCCGAACGTGGACGGCACCGGCAATGTCGGCGGCGGCGCCACCCATGCCTGGACCCAGGTCTATCTGCCGGGCTCCGGATGGGTCGAGTTCGACCCGACGAACGGCATCATCGGCAACCGCGACCTGATCCGCGTGGCGGTCGCCCGCGACCCCAACCATGCCGTCCCGCTGCGGGGGACGTGGACCGGTTTGCCCGGAGACTATCTCGGCATGCAGGTCCGGGTCGAGGTGACGGCGGAACCGGAATAAGCGGCTGCTTGGCGCGCTGGGCGGGCGGGTTTACTAACCCTCTGTTCAGCTTGGCGAATCCCATTATAGATTTCGAGCCCTCTCAGGTTCGGAGTCTATCCGTAATGCTCAGCAGGCTTTCGCTAACCTCCCTGGCCTCTGCTTGCCTGGCGCTGTGCCTATCGGCCGGCGGCGCTCTGGCCGAATATCCCGGCCATCCCGGCACCACGCCCGACATCAATGCCGCCGATCTGGCGGCGCGCGACAAGGCGATCGCCGACGAGGCGGTCTATTGGACGCCGAAGGCGGGAATCCATCTCGGGCCTTCGTGCCGGCGGATGAATAGATTCCCGCCTTCGCGGGAATGACGACTCGGAAATTCATTATCTGTGAAAATCTGCGTCATCTGTGGCTATTCATCGATGGGTTTCGCTACGCTCTACCCATCCGACGTTTCAGTCGCTCGCCGTCACGAAAATCGCAGCAAGCTTCTCCATACCAGCCTGATCCTCGGCGTCGAAGCGCGCAAGGCGGGGGCTGTCCAGGTCCAGCACGCCGACGATCTCGCCGTTCTTGAACAGCGGCACCACCAACTCGGATTCGGAGCCCACGTCGCAGGCGATGTGGCCGGGGAAGGCGTGAACGTCTTCGACCAGGATCGTGCGGCGTTCCTTGACCGCAGTGCCGCACACGCCGTCGCCGACGGCGATGCGGACGCAGGCCGGCTTGCCCTGGAAGGGGCCGACGATCAGTTCTCCGTCGCGCATGAAATAGAAGCCGGCCCAGTTGAGGTGCGGCACCGACATGAACAGGAAGGCCGACATATTGGCGGCGTTGGCAATCCGGTCGCGCTCGTCGCCGAGCAGGCCGGTCAGCTGCGCGGCGAGGTCCTGGTAGAATTCAGTCTTGCTTTGGTTCATCGGCCTGAGTTCGGGGGGCTGGGGCTTGGGGTGATGCTTGGCCGAAGCGCTCGGCAAATTGGTCCGTGAGCGCTTCGAGGTCGGGAATATGCAGATCGCGCTGCGGGAACGGAAATTCAATATCGTGCGCGCGGAACCGGTCCCAGATGCCGAGCATGACCTCGCTGCGGACATTGGCTGTGCCGTTGCGCGGATCGTGGATCCAGAAGCGCAGCTCAAGGTTGACCGCGCTGTCGCCGAAGCCTTTCAGCAGGCAGACCGGCGCCGGCGTTTCCAGCACGCGCTGCACATCCTTGGCCGCCTCGATACAGAGCGCCATCGCCTGGTGCACGTCGCTGCGATAGCCGATGCCGACCGGCACATGCAGACGCACGCGGTCGTCCGAATAGGACCAATTGATGACCCGCTGGGTGATCAGGTCCTCGTTCGGGATCAGGTGCTCGATGCCGTCGCGGGTCGAGACCGAGACGAAACGCGCGTTGAGCCGGGTGATCCAGCCATAGGTGCCGCCGATCTCGATCACGTCGCCGGGCTTGATCGAACGGTCGAGCAGCAGGATGACGCCGCTGATCAGGTTCGACACCACCTTCTGCAGGCCGAAGCCGATACCGACGCCGATGGCGCCGGAGAAGACGGCGAAGGCGGTAAGGTCGATGCCGACGGAATTGAGCGCGATCACGACCGCCAGGGTGATGAGCACCACCTTGGCCAGCTTCGCCGTCAGCACCTGCATCGCCGGCGCCATGGTGTGGAAGGTCAGCAGCCGCTGCTCTATCACCCGCGAGGAGATGTTGGCGGCCCAGAGCAGCACCGTCAGGAAGACGACGCCTTTCAGCACCAGCAGCAAGGACAGCCGTAAATGGCCGATGGTGACGCCCATTGAATCGAGCAGGGCGATGGTCGGGTCGATCAGCCCGAGGATATTGAGCGCCGCGAACAGCCAGGCCGCGATGGCGATCGCCGAGGCGATACGATGGTTGCGGACCAGGCCCGAGGTGAAGCGGATGACCACCCAGGCCAGGGCCAGGTTCTCCGCCAGATGGATCAGCCTCGCATGGCGGCTAGCCTCGTGGAAGGCGAGGCGGCCGGACCACAGGAACAGCAGCAGGACCAGCCAGGGCACGACCCGCGCCAGGGCCAGCAACAGCTGGTGCGCCGGCCCCGCCTGAAGCCGCGCGAGCTGGTCCGTCAGCCTGCGCCTGAGCGGGAAGCCGATCAGCCGCATCGGCAACAGCGCGCCGGTGATGTAGAGCGCCTGGATGCCGAGTTCGAGCAGCAGTGCCCGGTCCCGCAGCAGGGCGGCCAAATAGGCGGTGGCCTGCGCCACCCAATGCGGCAGATGCTCGGTCAGCATGTCCGGTTTTCACGCGGTAAGGTGTGAATCAACAGACGATAGACGGATAAGGTTCAACCCGGCCCTGATGCGGCCCCCGGCGCGCCCAGACTGGCGAACAGGTCCGGCGGGTCGGCCAGCCGGTCGGACACCAGTCGCGTCGCCGTTACCCCGACCAGACGATAGGCCTGGCCGTCAAGCTCGGCCGCCAGCACCGGATGGACGGCCTGGAGGATGAGTTCGACCCTGGCCGTCGGGTCCCGCAGCTTGCAGGCCCGGGTGATCGTGGTCCAGTCGGCCCGGCGCAGCTTGAGCGTCAGGCCGGTCGCGGCGAGGCCCGAGCGGTTGAGGCGGCGGGCCACGGTCTCGCACAGCGGCCGCAGCTCCTCGTCGATCTGCCCGAAGGTTTTCAGGTCGTGGTTGAAGGTGGTCTCGGCGCCGATAGTGACCGACTTGCCGCGCGCGCTCGACACGCGCCGCCCGTCCTCACCGCGCGAGAAGGCGACCAGCCGCCGCGCCCACAGGCCGAAACGGTGGATGAGGTCGCTCTCGCTCGCCGCCCACAGGTCCGAGACGGTGTGGAAACCCAGCGCCTCCAGCTTGGTCGTCATCACCGGGCCGACGCCGGGCAAGGCGGAGATCTTCATCGGGCCGATGATATCCAGCATGTCGGAGCGGCCGATGACCGAGAATCCGCGCGGCTTGCCCATGTCGCTGGCGATCTTGGCCAGCATCTTGTTGGGCGCCAGCCCGATGGAGACAGTGACGCCGACCTTGCGCTCGATCTGCAGCGCCAGCCGTGCCAGCGACCGGGCAGGGGGCTCGCCCCGCTCGCGTGCCGCATCGGTCAGGTCGAGATAGGCTTCATCGATCGAGACAGCCTCGACGATCGGCGTCGCCGCCAGCATCAGCTCGCGGATGCGGCGGGATTCGCGCTGATATTTTTCCATGTCGGGCTTGATCACCACTGCATGGGGGCACAGCGCCAGCGCCCGGGAGGTCGGCATCGCCGAGCGGATACCGTATTGCCTTGCGACATAGCAGGCCGTGGGTCCGACGCCCCGGATGCTGCCGCCGACGATCACCGGCTTGTCCCGCAATTCGGGATTGTCGCGCTTCTCGACCGAGGCGTAGTAGGCGTCGCAATCGACATGGGCGATGCCGAGCGAGGGGATTTCCGCATGGGTGACGACGCGCGGCGATCCGCATGCCTGGCAGGGAGTTCCGGCGGCGCCATCGTCCAGCCTGCCGCAATCGCGGCAGAGTCGGGTGACAGAAGGCAGCATAATTCCAACAGCGATTCGGCCCGATTTCACCTATAGCGTGTTTATCAGCCGGATCAGCATCGCGCCCTGTCATGGCGCCGGAGGCCGCGTGCCCGTCATCGCCCATATCAGCGACCTGACTT
>CAZNNJ010000498.1:0-4861 GCA_964574305.1 uncultured Rhodospirillales bacterium
CCCCGCCCCGGGCCGAAGTGGACCGGACAAGGCCGGCAGGCGCCCGCGCCTATTTCTTCGGCAAGGGCTTCGCGGCCGTTATCAATCCGGCCGCCTATACCGCGGTCGACAAGGCCGAGAGCGAGATCGGCGCGGCCTTCGCCGCCAACGCCCTGGGGCCGGCTTTGCTGGCCGAGGCGGCGAAAGGGACGCCCATCGTCCAGATCTCGACCGATTATGTCTTCGACGGTGCCAAGGACGGCGTCTATCTGGAGAGCGACCCGGTGAGCCCGCTCGGCGTCTACGGCGCCAGCAAGGAGGCGGGGGAGCAGGCGATCCGCTCGGCCGCGCCGCGGCATGTCATCCTGCGCACCGCCTGGGTGGTCAGCCCGCATCGCGGCAATTTCGTCAAGACGATGCTGCGGCTGGGGGCCGAGCGGCCGGTGCTGCGCGTGGTCGACGACCAGCGCGGCTGCCCGACCGCGGCGGCCGATATCGCCGGGGCCGTCGCGAAGATCGCGCTCCGCCTGATCGACGACCCGGCCGCGCCCACCGGCACCTATCATTTCGTCAATGCCGGCGACACGACCTGGTGCGGCCTGGCGCGCCATGTCTTCCAGGCGGCGGCCAAATTCGGCGGCCCGCAGCCCACGATCGAGGCGATCGCGACCGCCGACTATCCGACGCCGGCGCGCCGCCCGGCCAATTCGCGGCTGTCGACCGAAAAGCTCCAGGCCGATTACGATATCCATCCGCGGCCGTGGGCTGCGGCGATGGATGAGGTCGTCGGCAAGCTGCTGGCCTGAGAGGGATCAGATGAAGGGCATTATCCTGGCGGGCGGATCGGGGACTCGGCTTCACCCGGTTACGCTGGCGACCAACAAGCAGCTGCTGCCGGTCTACGACAAGCCGATGATCTATTACCCGCTGTCGGTGCTGATGCTGGCGGGGGTCAAGGACGTGCTGATCATCACCTCGCCGGAATATCTGGCGAGCTATCAGGCGCTGTTCGGCGACGGCAGCCAGATCGGGCTCAGGATCGTCTATGAAATCCAGCCCAGGCCCGAGGGCTTGGCCCAGGCCTTCATCATCGGCCGCGACTTCGTCGGCAAGGACGATGTGATGCTGGTGCTGGGGGACAATATCTTCTTCGGCGCGGGGCTCAGGAACACGCTGACCCAGGCCAAGTCGCGCAACAAGGGCGCCACCGTCTTCGCCTATCATGTCGCCGATCCCAGCCAATATGGCGTGGTCGAGTTCGAGGCGGCCGGCCGGCCGGTCGATATCGTCGAGAAGCCGAACCACCCGGTGTCGCCCTGGGCGGTGACCGGGCTCTATGTCTACGACAACCGGGTGCTGGATATCGCCGCCGGGGTAAAGCCCTCGGCCCGCGGCGAGTTGGAGATCACCGCGGTCAACAACGAATATCTGAAGCTGGGCGCGCTCGACGTCGAGAAACTGGGCCGCGGCTATGCCTGGCTCGACACCGGCACGCACGATGCCATGGTCGAGGCGGCGGAGTTCGTCCGCGCCGTGCAGCACCGCCAGGGCATTCAGGTCGCCTGCCTGGAGGAGATCGCCTATGTCAACGGCTTCATCTCGCTCGACCATCTGCGCCGGCGCGGCGAGCTGTTCAAGAAGACGCCCTACGGCCTCTATCTGCTGAAATTCGCCGAGGAGGTGGAGACGGGCTCGGCCGTGTCGACTTCATGATGTTGCATTGCACACAAAGCCTGTACGCAAAGGGCGCCGCCTAGTATTGTGGCGGCGCGGAAATGGCGCGTTCTTAAATCCAATATTTGCAGGGATACCACATGATCGACGCTGGCATCATTGAGCAACTGGAAACGGCGCGCGGCGTCCGGATTCTGATTGTCGGCGATATCATGCTGGACCGCTTCGTCTATGGCGCGGCCGAGCGGCTGTCGCCCGAGGCGCCGGTGCCGGTGCTGCGCTTCGACCGCGAAAGCGTGATGCCGGGCGGCGCCGCCAACGTGGCCCGCAATGTCAGCGAGTTCGGCGCCCAGGTCGAGCTGATCGGCCTGGTCGGCCGCGACAGCGCCCGCGACGAGCTCAAAAGCCTGATCGAGGCCTGCCCGGGCTGCCGCATGTCGGCGGTCGAAAGCCACCGCCGCCGCACCACGGTCAAGAGCCGCTTCGTCGCCGACCGCCAGCAGATCCTGCGCGTCGACATGGAGGAGGCCTATGCGGCCGACGCCGAGGAGCAGCATGCCCTGATCGCCGTGATCGGCGAGGCGATCGACCGGGCGGACCTCGTCATCCTGTCCGACTATGCCAAGGGCGTGCTGACGGCCGACGTCGTTCATGCGGCGATCGAGCTGGCGCGCGGCCGCGGCGTGCCCGTGGTCGTCGATCCCAAGACGGTCGATTTCCGGCGCTATAGCGGCGCCACGGTGGTGACGCCCAACCTCAACGAGCTGGAGAAGGCGGTCCGCCGCTCCTGCCCGGACGACGAAACCGTCATCCATGGCGCCGCCGAGCTGATGGCGCAGGCCGAACTGGGCGCCATCCTGGTGACGCGCGGCGGGCAGGGCATGACCCTGGTCGAGGGTGCGCGCGAGCCGCTGCATCTGCGCACCACCGCACGGCAGGTGTTCGACGTCTCCGGCGCCGGCGACACGGTGATCTCGGTCCTGTCGGTGCTGCTGGCCGAGGGGCTGGAACTGCCCCAGGCTGCCTTCGCCGCCAACCTCGCCGCCGGCATCGTGGTGGAAAAACTGGGCACCGCCAGCGTGACGCGGGATGAGCTGACGGTCGAGATCCGCCGCCGGCACGAGGCCGATTGGGACAAGAAGATCGCGCTCTTGGACAACGCCGTGCGCAAGCGCCGGCGCTGGGCCGCGGGCAAGGAAAAGGTGGTCTTCACCAACGGCTGCTTCGATTTGCTCCACCCCGGCCACATCTCCCTGCTGCGCCAGGCCAAGGCCGCCGGCGACCGCTTGGTCGTCGGCCTGAATTCGGACGCCTCGGTCGCCCGCCTGAAAGGCCCGACCCGCCCGGTGCAAGACCAGGACGCCCGCGCCCTGGTGCTCTCTGCGCTCGACTGCGTGGATTTGGTGGTGATCTTCGGCGAAGACACCCCCATCGACGTGATCGAGGCCCTGCGCCCCGACGTCCTGGTCAAGGGCGCCGATTACCGCGAGGACCAGGTGGTGGGGCATGACATCGTCGCCAGCTATGGCGGCAAGGTGGTGCTGGCGGTGCTGGAGCCCAATCGGTCGACGACGGCGACGATTGCCAAGATGCGCGCTTGAGGGTTAGGGATATGGAACGGGTGGTACTGATTGGGAATTGCCAGATTCAGGCGATGACCCATCTCTACAAGCGGTTCGCGGCGAAAAGCTTCAACCAGACGCTGACTTACGTCCGCTCCTATGAAGAAATAACCGATGAAGCCCGCCGCGCGATCCAGGCCGCGGATATTGTTGTCGAGCACGTCCAGGATTTCCTGCCGAAGGCGGACATCGCCGGGATCGCCACAAAAGCCGAGCGGATCGGTGTGCCGGTTGTCAATTGCGGATTCCTCTGGCCGTTCGCCGGACAGCCGCACCCGCACAATCCGCAACCTCCGTTTTTCGAGGGCGGGCCCTATGGGGCGGAAGCCAGCGATGCCTACCTCAACCGCATGATCAAAAAGGGCGTCGCGCCGGACGCCGCCGTCGAGGGGTATTTGAAGCTCGACGTCAACAAGATGGTCAGTCTTGACCGGCTTCTAGAAATCACGCTCGAAAAGCAGGCGACCCGCGACGAGATGACGGGTTTTCGAATTGCCGATGTCATCGCGGCGCATTTCCGTGACGAGCAGCCTTTCCTGACTCCGTATCACCCGAATACACGGGTCGCGGTTTCGCTGGCCGCCCAGTTCTTCAAGAAGATGGGGGCGGACCTTGCCGACATCGCGCGTATGGAGCGCGCTATCCGTGTTACGCCCTTTCCCAAAGAGGAGTTGCCGGTTCATCCGGCCGTCGCCCGCCACTTCGGCCTCAAATGGGCGGGCGAGGAGCGCGGATACACGCTGCTCAGCGAAGGCAAATTCACCTTCCGCGAGTTTGCCGAGCGTTATGTCCGGTGCGAATGGAACGCTCCATTGCAGGAAGGCATCGAGCTGTCCCGGGCCGGCAAGTTCTCCGAGGCGGTGGCGCTGTTGCGGCCGGCGCTCGAGAAAAGCCCCAACTCGGCGGCGGGGTATGGGGCGCTGTGCCATGCGCTCGATCGTTCGGGCGACCATGACGGAGCCTACGCGGCCATCCGGGAGGCGATCGCCCGCGACGGGACCCATGCAGCTTTTCGGCTGCAGCACGGGCTCTTCCTGCAGCGCAAGGGCGACCTCGATGGGGCTGAGCAGGAAATCCGGGTTGCAGCCGCTTTGGACCCTTTCGATCCGCACTTCCCGGGCATGCTGGCTGGCTTCCTGGCTCGCAGCGGCGCCCCTCTGGAGGCCACCGCGGTCGCCTGGCAGGGGCTCGCGAATTCCCCCTATTCGCCGAACCTGTATCTGGAGCTGGCGCACGCGCTGGACGGCTCCGGCGATCTGGCGGGCGCGGAAGAGGCCTGCCGGCAGGCGGTGAGATGGGAGCCGGACGGGGCGCGGACCTGGATCGCCTTGTCCGAGAAGCTCGAACGGCGGGGCCAATTATCGGAAGCGGCCGATGCCCTGGGCCAGGCTTTGATCCTTGCGCCGGACCGCAAGGAGGTCATCGCCGGCCTGGCCAGGCTGCTCACGGATCTCGGTCAGGATCAGGCAGCGAACGCTCTCTGGCAAAAGCTGGTCGAGACCGGCGCCGGCGATCATCAGCAGCTGCAGGTGCTGCTCAAGGCCGAACGCTTCGCCGATGCAGAGCTGCTGGCCCGCCGCACGCTC
>CAZNNJ010000499.1:0-4851 GCA_964574305.1 uncultured Rhodospirillales bacterium
GACGAGCCCTACTGGCCGGCCCTGGTCGATCTGATCGATTGGGCGGCGGAACATACGCGCTCGACGATCTGGTCATGTCTCGCGGCGCATGCCGTCGTTCTCCATCTCGACGGCATCGAACGCCAGCGGTTGCCCGAAAAACTGCTCGGCCTGTTCATGTGCGAAAAAACACTTGGACTGAAGACCTTGTCGGCGATGCCGCCGCGGTGGGCATTCCCACATTCGCGATATAATAGTCTTTCGACGGAACAGCTCAGGGCGCACGGCTATCGAATATTGTCCAGCTCGCAGGCCACCGGGGCGGACATAGCCGAAAAACACGGGCTCAGCCGCTTCCTGCTTCTGCAGGGCCATCCGGAATACGACGCCGCGGCGTTGCTGCGCGAATACCGGCGCGATGTTCGGCGCTTTCTGGACGGCAAACGGGAGACTTACCCGAACATGCCGGTCGGCTATTTCAGGCCAGACGAGGAGAATGGCTTCGCCGATTTTCGGCAGCAGGCGTTGCAAGGCCGGAACCCGGAAATGTTTGCCCGCTTCCCCGAAATATCCGAGGCCTCCCTGGCCTGGCATTGGCACGAGCCTGCGACCCAATTCTACTATGACTGGCTTTGCCATCTGATAGCCGCTCAGTTTTCCTCGCGCGGCGCCTACTTGCCGCGCCGCATGTGGAGCCAGATTCGCCGCGACGGTCTCCATGCAGGTGCCTGACGACTTTGGGCTGCAGGCGACCCTTTTTCCCGATAACGATGTATGCCAGGGCTGGGACGATTTCCTGACGCGGGAACTCGGCGCCGCGCATGAGCGCGTGACCGGCGGGCGGGTCGCGCCGGTGGTCGATCTCGATGATTTTCGGCGGCAATTGGCGGCGTTCGACTTCGACCACGCCCGGCCGATCGACGCGGTCCTGCCGTGGATGATCGCCCAGATGGAATCCGGTATCGTCCAAGTCACTCATCCCCGGTATCTCGGCCTGTTCAACCCGAAGCCGACTTACCCGTCGCAATGCGCGGATCGTATTACCGCGACGTTCAATCCGCAGCTGGCGAGCGCGACGACATCTCCCGTCCCGTGCGAAATCGAAGACCATACGATCCGCGCCGTTGCCCGCCGCATCGGGTTTGGCCCCGAGGCGGGCGGCCATTTTACCTCCGGCGGGTCCGAAGCGAACTATACCGCTCTCATCTGCGCTCTGACCCGGGCCAATCCGAAGTTCGCGAAGGCGGGGGCGCGCTCTTTTGCCGGCCCGCCTGTGTTCTATGTGTCGCGGGAGTGTCATCTGGCGTGGCTGAAGATCGCCCACCAGGCAGGCATCGGTCGCGACGCCGTTCGATTTGTGGATACTGACGGCGGCGGGCGCATGGATTGCAACGAGATGGTCGTGACGATGGAGTGCGACCGCCGGCGGGGCTTCGTCCCCTTCATGATTGTCGCGACCGCCGGCACGACCGGCGGCGGCATGATCGATCCGTTGGCGGGCTGCGCGGAAATCGCCCGGGACGAGGGGCTGTGGTTCCATGTGGATGCGGCCTGGGGCGGCGCGCTGGTTGCGTCCGACCGTCTGCGGCACAGCCTCGACGGCATCGAGCAGGCGGACTCGATAACCGTCGATGCCCATAAATGGTTCGCCACGTCGATGGGCTGCGGCATGTTCATCTGTGCGGATCAAGCGGTCTTGCCGCCGGCCTTCGGTCTGACCGCAAGCTTCATGCCGCCATCCGCGCATCCCGACTGCGATCCCTATGTCAGGACCGTTCAGTGGTCACGCCGGTTCCTTGGGCTGCGCTTCTTCATGTCGCTCGCCATCGCGGGGTGGCCGGGCTATGCGCATCTTGTCGAGAAATCGGTGGCGTTGGCGTCGATGCTCGAGGGCGTGCTGGTTGCCCGCGGATGGCGTGTCGTCAACAGCTCGGCGCTGGCAGTTCTGTGCCTGGAGCCCCCGGCCGGCTTCACCGACGTCCGTGGTATTGTCGGCAGGGTCGTCGAATCGGGCCGCGCCTGGGTTTCGGCAACGATGTTCGAAGGACGCGATGTTCTGCGGGCCTGCGTGACGCACGGCGAAACGACCGCCGACGACATATTGGCGGTCGCCGATGCCCTGCAGGACGCGCTCTGAACCGTGCATCGGGAAACGGAGGCGGCGAAGGCAGGAAACCGGGAGGCATCCGCCGCCTGGCTTCGCGCATTGGAGCGGACGGCATCGATAGGCCGCGATCCGTCGATGACGTTTCCGCGGCTGATCGCGGATCTGGCGGATCGCTTCGAGGGGGCGCCGGCACTTTTGGACGAGGCGGAGCGCCTCACCTATCGCGGGTTGGCGGAACGCGCCAACCGCTATGCGCGCTGGGCGCTTCTCCAGGGGCTCAAGGCGGGCGACACGGTTTGCCTGATCGCGCCGAACTGTCCGGATTATATGGCTATTTGGTGCGGGCTGACGCGGGCCCGGGCCGTTGTCGCCCTGGTCAACACCAATCTGGTCGGGGCGGCGCTCGCTCACGCCATCAATATCGCGGAACCAAGCCACGTCATCGTCGATACCGCCTGTGCCGACGCCTATCTTTCCGCTGCCGCGCTGCTGGCCGGAGCACCCCGATCCTGGGCGCATGGCGGGCCGGTCGACGGCCTTGCGCCCATCGAAGACGGGCTGGCCAAATTGAGCGGCGACGCAATTGCCGACACCGAATGCCGGCTGCCCGCGCTGAAAAGCCGGGCGCTGCTCATCTACACGTCCGGCACGACGGGGATGCCGAAGGCAGCGAATGTCAGCCATCTGCGCATCATGCAGTGGGGTATGTGGTTCGCTGGCATGATGGATACCCGGCCAAGCGACCGCATGTACAACTGCCTGCCGATGTATCACAGCGTCGGCGGGATCGTGGCGACAGCCGCGACTTTGATCGGCGGCGGTTCCGTGTATCTGCGCCGCGGGTTTTCCGCCACGCGATTCTGGAGCGAGGTCGTCGCCTGGGACTGCACGCTGTTCCAGTATATCGGCGAGCTCTGCCGCTACCTGGTCGAGAGCCCGCACGACCCTCAGTCGGAGCGTCACAAGCTGAGGCTATGTTGCGGCAACGGGCTGCGCCGGAATGTCTGGGAGATGTTCGAGCGGCGCTTCCAAATTCCCCGGATTCTGGAGTTCTATGCCGCGACCGAGGGCAGTTTCTCGCTTTATAACTGCGAGGGTGAGCCAGGTTCTATCGGACGGATTCCGCCTTTTCTCGATCATCGGTCCGGCGTGGAGCTGGTGCGCTTCGATGTCGAGGCCGAGGCGCCCTTGCGTGGCGAGGGCGGTCTTTGCGTACGCTGCGCCACCGACGAGGTCGGGGAGGCGATCGGCCGGATCGACGCCGATGTGGCAGCCGGACGCTTCGAAGGCTATTCCGACGCCGAGGCGACGCGGAAAAAGATCTTGCGGAATGTCTTTGCCGAAGGCGACGCCTGGTTTCGCACCGGGGACCTGATGCGCAAGGATTCGCGGGGTTTCTTCTATTTCATCGACCGGGTCGGCGACACGTTCCGCTGGAAAGGCGAAAACGTGTCGTCGCAGCAGGTTGCCGAAGCGATCGCCGACTGCCCTTGTGTTCTGGACGCGGTCGTCTATGGGGTCGCCGTCCCCGGCGCGGAGGGGCGGGCCGGAATGGCCGCGGTGGTTCCGGCGAAGGACTTCGATCTGGCGGTGCTGCGCAGGCACCTCGCGGAAAAACTGCCCGACTATGCCTGCCCGTTGTTCGTCAGGCTTTGCCCGTCAGTCGAGAAGACGTCGACCTTCAAGCCGTGCAAGCAGAAGCTTGCGGTCGAAGGCTATGACCCGACGGCGACGGCCGATCCGATCTTCTTCGACGACCGGCGAAACGAGGCATTCGTTCGCCTGGATGCCGCGCTTCATGACCGGATCCGGGCCCGGCGGTTGCGTCTCTGACTCCGCTGCGTCTCTGAGGGGCCGATCCTCAGGCCGTGCTGCCGGCGTCGACCGTCATCACGCTTCCGGTGATATTGCGCGCCTTGTCGCTCAACAGATATTCGACCGCATGGGCGACATCTTCGCTTTCGGCTAGACGGCGCAGGGCGCTCCGGCGGATGACCTGTTCCCGGTGGCTTCCGGTCAGATCGTGGGTCATGTCGGTATCGACAAATCCCGGGGCGACCGCATTGACCGTGATGCCCATGGAACCGACTTCGCGTGCAAGCGAGCGCGTGAAGCCGATGATCGCGGCCTTGGTCGCTGAATATACGGCCAGTCCCTTATATCCGGTGAAGCCGACGATCGACGCCAGGTTGACGATCTTTCCGCCGGCGCCGTCGGCCATCATCGCCCGCACCACATATTTGGTCAGCGTGATCGGCGACACTATGTTCAGCCGTGTGATCCGCTCGATCTCGCTGTCCGGCATGTTGGCCAGAAGGCCGCTGGCGCCGATGCCGGCATTGTTCACCAATCCGGAAATCGGACCGAATTCCTTTCTGAGCTCCCGTGCCAGCCGGCCCAGGCAGGCGATGTCGGCCAAATCCGCCGGCCTGAAAGCCAGCGAACCGTCCCCGACACGATGGGCGCGATCGATCGCAGCCGCCAACGGATCGCCTTCGCGGCGCGCCACCGCGATGACCTTGTAACCCTGGGTTACGAGCCTTTCCGCGATGCCGAGACCCAGCCCTCGGCTGCCCCCTGTGACGAGGATGCTAAGCAACTGCGCGCACCAGTTTGCCCGAGGCGGCAACCTCCAGCGATGGAACGATGCGGATCGCCGACGGCATGTGCAGGTCGTCGATCGCCATCGAAAAGCCACGTTCCCGCTCGCCGCTGCGCCACGAGGCCGAGACGCAGTCGCGGCTTCTGACCACGACGGAGAGCGA
>CAZNNJ010000500.1:0-2633 GCA_964574305.1 uncultured Rhodospirillales bacterium
CCCCCGGAACTCACGCAGTGTGCTGCGCGAACTTTGCCGCGAGCGCAGGCTTGGCATGACGGGGAACAGGCTTACGCACCGCACGCACCAACAGTTAACGGGTCGCCGACAGCACAATATGAGCACGTCTGACGCAGAATTTTCAATCGTACTGGCGACCGACAGCGACAGTAATCGGAAAGGAAATTATCCCGAGAAGCCCGCACTACCGAATTTTAACTAGCCGAAATAGGGAGCTAGGGCCTGTGGGTCTCAATCTCAGCCGCGTTCGATCGCGCGGACCGGCGCCATCACCAGCCGGTTGACGACATCGCCCATCGCCTCGGCCGTCAGCCCACCGCCCTGTTCCAGCCACCAGGCGAGCAGGCCCAGTGTCGCGGCGACGCAGTGGGTCAGGACCAGTTCGGGCGGAATGCTCATCGGCGGCGCGTTGCGGGGCCTGAGATCGGTCTGCAGCCGCGAATATTCCAGCGCGCGGGCGACGATGTGGTGGCGCACCATCGTTTCGGCGCCGCCGGCGAGCAGCGCGGTGGTGATCGAACGATGGCTCTCGACATAAGCACAGATGGCGACCGAAGCGGCGCGGGTATCCTCCACCAGCATCGCCGGCATGATGATCCCGACCAAGTCTTCGATCATTTTGTCCGCGACAGCGGTCAAAAGCGCGTCTTTATCCTTGTAATGGCGGAAAAAACTGGCATAGCCGACACCTGCGCGTTCGGCGATCTCCGTGATCGTGACATCGGCGAACGGCTTCTCCGCCGCGAGCGCCAAAACGGCCTGGGCAAGGGCGGCTCGGGTCTTTGTCACCCTCGGATCGGTCATAAACTTGTTTTCCTTCCTGAAACGACCTTTGCCCACTTGGAACATTTCCGTCAATGTGATAGTTATGAGCCAGTGTGGATCATAATTGGAGATCGCAATGACCCAGGCTCAGGCGACGACGGCTGAAAGCAAATGCCCCTACCACGCGGGCCTGGCCGCCAACGATTCCATCATCGATGAGCGGAAAACCGCGGTCATGGCCAATACCAGCGACGCGCGCGTTAAAAAGCTGGCGAATGGCGGCATCAAGGTAGAAAGCTTCGGCCTCACCCGTAAGATACTCCGTTCGGGTGGCATGCAGCAGGCTGGCTTCATGGCCGAGCTGGTGCTGGCCGCCACCGGCAAGAAGGGCAGCACGCCCGTGCTGTTCCAGGAGGGCGAGGTCCACCAGAAGCAGCGCACCAATACCGCGCGCTTCTTCGCGCCGCGCATCGTCACCACCCGTTATCGCGATCTGATGGACCGGCTCTCCGAAGGGCTGATGGAAAAGCTGCGCCGCAGCGGCAAGGCCGATCTGTCGGAGATGACGCTGGAGATGGCGGTCGCGGTGGCGGCCGAGATCATCGGCCTCACCGACAGCTCGCTCGAAGGCATGTCGGCGCGGCTCAACAGCTTCTTCACCCGCGGCGACCGCAGCAAGGAAAGCAGGCTGATGCAGCTTTTCCACGGGCTGCTCAACAATCTGGCCTTGCTCGGCTTCTTCTGGATGGATGTGAAGCCGGCGATCCGCGCCCGCAGGAAGGCGCGCAAGGAGGACGTCATCTCCTACCTGATCGACCAGGGCTATAACGACGCCGAAATCCTGACCGAATGCATGACCTACGGCGCCGCCGGCATGGTGACGACCCGTGAGTTCATCTGCATGGCCGCCTGGCACATCATGGAGCGCGACGCGCTGCGCCGGCAGTTCATCGACACCGACGAGGCCGGCCGCATCGCCATCCTGGAGGAGATATTGCGGCTGGAGCCGGTGGTGGGCGCCCTCTATCGCCGGGCGCTGCAGGATGTGGAGCTGGAGCACGAGGGCGAGACGATCCGCATCCCGGCCGGCACGCTGGTCGACATGGATATCCGCGCCGCCAATTCAGACCCGGCCGTGGCCGGCGAATGCCCGTTCCAGCTCAAGCCCGACCGCGGCGACAAGACGGCGCTCCAAGGCCAGATGAGCTTCGGCGACGGCAACCACCGCTGCCCCGGCGCCACCGTGGCGATGCAGGAAACCGCGATCTTCCTCGACCGCCTGTTCCGGATTCCCGGGCTGAAGATGACGGCGGGGCCAGCACTGGCCTGGAATACGCTGACGGTCGGGTATGAGTTGAGGGATGCCGTGATTACGGTGGGGTGAGCATGCTTCTTACGTAGGGTGGATGAGCGCAGCGTAATCCACCAATCGGTGTTTCCACACGCACGGCATGCCGAGCGGCGCCCGGCTGGCGGATTACGCTACGCTCATCCGCCCTACGCGATGCGCACTTTTGGGTTTCCGCGCCGTGACCGATGGTGTTGGATAATACCATGCGCGCCATGGTCTTCGACAAACGTCAAGGATTGCCGCTGAAACCGTCCGAGGTCGTGGCGCCGAAGCCCGGCCCCGGTCAGGTGCTGGTCAGTGTCCATGCCTGCGCCGTCTGCCGGACCGACCTGCATGTCGTGGACGGCGAGCTGACCGATCCGAAGGTGCCGGTGATTCCCGGCCACCAGATCGTCGGCACGGTGGTCGAGACCGGGGCGGGCGTCGGCGGGTTCAAACCGGGCGACCGGGTCGGCATCCCTTGGCTGGGATGGACCTGCGGGGCATGCGCCTATTG
>CAZNNJ010000500.1:2643-3097 GCA_964574305.1 uncultured Rhodospirillales bacterium
GCGCCCTTCACCGGCTACCAGATCGATGGCGGCTATGCCGAGATGGCGGTGGCCGATGCGCGCTATTGCTTCGCCCTGCCGGCCGGCTATTCCGACGTCGCCGTGGCGCCGCTGCTCTGCGCCGGGCTGATCGGATACCGGGCGCTGCGGATGGCGGGGGATGCCAGGAAGCTGGGCCTCTACGGCTTCGGCGCGGCGGCGCATATCATCGCCCAGGTGGCCCGGCATCAGGGGCGGGAGGTTTACGCCTTCACCAAGGGCGACGATGCAGCGACCCAGGCATTCGCCAGATCGCTGGGCGCGGTCTGGGCCGGCCCGTCCGATACGCTGCCGCCCGAGCCGCTGGACGCGGCGCTGATCTTCGCGCCGGCGGGCGCGCTGGTGCCCGCCGCGCCGCCCCCG
This sequence comes from uncultured Rhodospirillales bacterium, assembly GCA_964574305.1. Lineage (GTDB taxonomy): Bacteria > Pseudomonadota > Alphaproteobacteria > BOG-932 > Roseiterribacteraceae > BOG-932. The sequence continues at coordinate 3,046 of CAZNNJ010000500.1, forward strand.
GTCTCCCAAGGCGGCCACGGGGTTCGCCCCGGCCCCCCCCGCAGCGACACGC
>CAZNNJ010000500.1:3107-4833 GCA_964574305.1 uncultured Rhodospirillales bacterium
CGGCATGAACGCTCTGGTGCTGTCGTTAGAGTCTACGGGTTCGCCGCGGCAGCGAACATCGTCTCCCAGGTCGCACGCTACGAGGGCCGCCGCGTCTTCGCCTTCACCCGTCCCGGCGACACCGCCGCCCAGGGTTTCGCACGCGGCCTCGGCGCCGAATGGGCGGGCGGCTCCGACGAGGCGGCGCCCGAGAAGCTCGACGCCGCGCTGATCTTCGCACCCGTCGGCGCGCTGGTGCCGGCGGCGCTGCGCGCGGTCTCCAAGGGCGGAACGGTGGTCTGCGCCGGCATCCACATGAGCGACATTCCAAGCTTCCCCTACGAGATATTGTGGGAGGAACGGACGGTGCGCTCGGTCGCCAACCTGACCCGGCGGGACGCCGAGGAGTTCCTCGCGCTCGCCGCCGAAGTCCCGATCCACACCGAAACCCATGTCTATCCCCTGGCCGAGGCCGACCGGGCGCTGGACGATCTGCGGCATGGCCGGTTCGACGGCGCGGCGGTGCTGGTGCCAGGTTCCGCCGCCCTGTGAACATCCGGGCGCATGGAAACTACGTAGTGTCCGGTGGATTTAGCTTTACATCCGGGCCGTTGGCGCGGAGTAATTCGGCTCCAAATTGTCCCAGGACCAATCAAGCGGAGGAAGTCAGATGCAACTCGGAATGATCGGCCTCGGCCGTATGGGCGCAAACATGGTCGAGCGGCTGATGCGCGCCGGCCACGACCTGCACGTCTACGCCCGCCGCCCTGAAGCGATGGCGGACCTGGTCGGCAAGGGTGCCAAGGGCACCACCGACATTGGAGCGTTCGTCATGGGCCTGTCCAAGCCGCGCGCGGTGTGGCTGATGGTTCCGGCCGCGACGGTCGACACCGTGATCGGGCAGATCAAGCCGTTCCTGGAGCCGGGCGACATCATCATCGACGGCGGCAATTCCTATTATCACGACGACATCGCCCGCGCGCAGGCGCTGAAGGGCGACGGCCTGCACTATGCCGATTGCGGCACCTCGGGCGGCGTCTGGGGCCTGGAGCGCGGCTATTGCCTGATGATCGGCGGCGAGACCGACGTCGTCGAACATCTGGACCCGATCTTCAAGACGCTGGCCCCCGGCGTCGGCGAGATCGACCGCACCCCCGGCGCCACCGGCGAATTCTCCCGCGCCGAGCAGGGCTATCTCCATTGCGGCCCGCCTGGTGCCGGCCACTTCGTGAAGATGGTCCATAACGGCATCGAATACGCGCTGATGGCCGCCTATGCCGAGGGCCTCAACATCATCAAGCATGCCGGCATCGGCAAGGCAACGCACGAGGTCGACGCCGAAACCTCGCCGCTGCGCTTCCCCGAGCATTACCAGTACGATATCGACGTCTCGAAGGTCGCCGAGGTGTGGCGCCGGGGCAGCGTCGTCGCCTCCTGGCTGCTGGACCTCACCGCCAGCGCGCTGCGCAAGAGCCCGGGCCTGGAGAACTTCGCCGGCCGCGTGTCGGACTCGGGCGAAGGCCGCTGGACCGCGTCCGCCGCGATCGACGAGGGCATCCCGGCCCCGACGATCACCGCCGCCCTGTTCAGCCGCTTCTCGTCCCGCGGCAACGAAACCTTCGCCAACAAGGTCCTGTCGGCGATGCGCTTCGAGTTCGGCGGCCACCACGAAAAGCCGGCCGAGAAGTAAAGCCAGCACGGCATATCGGTTGACGAACCCTCCCCTGTCTCAGGGGAGGGTTTTTCG
>CAZNNJ010000501.1:0-2492 GCA_964574305.1 uncultured Rhodospirillales bacterium
GACCAGGCCCGGCGGCGGCACGATCCCGATCCTCCCCACCTTCCACCCCGCCTTCCTGCTGCGCTCCCCCAGCCAGAAGCGCGAAGCCTGGATCGACCTGCTGGCGGCGAAGCGGAAGCTCATGGAGTCGGCGGGGGATTAACAACCCCATTTTAAACGTCGGGTAATGGGCACATATTGAAAGTGAGCTCATATGGCTCGGTAGAGGAATGTCGATTGATGACGCATTCATGATGAGGCGGATCGCGGCTCTCTCGTAAATCGGCCAGAGGCCCTGGGACGGGTCGATCCGCGCTTCCGTCGAACACAAGCGATCGGGAGGAAGACATGGCAATTAGCAACCCATTTGCGTGGGGATCGGATCATCTCGGTCACGCAGCCTCTGCTGTGCGGTCGGCGCTCCAGTCGATCCACCGGCCGGAGGAAGCGTTGCGTGCGCCCCTGCCGGTCGTCCGCCGGATTCAGATCAGCGACCTCAAGGCCGCGCTGGCGGCAGGGTTTCAGGACTTTACGCTGTACCGCACGGACGTGCTGTTCCTGTGCCTCGTCTATCCCGCCCTCGGCCTGGTGCTGGCCAGGATGGTGATCGGCCAGGGCCTTTTCCAGATGCTGTTCCCGCTGGCCTCCGGCTTCGCGCTGATCGGCCCGTTCATCGGCATCGGCCTCTATGAAATGAGCCGGCGGCGCGAGATGGGTGAAACGGTGAGCTGGGCAACGGCCTTTCAAGTGCTGCGCTCCCGCTCCGTCGGCGCGATCGCGCTTATGGTCTTGCTGTTGACGGCGCTCTTCCTGCTCTGGCTGTTCGTGGCCCAGGAAATCTATGACATGACGCTGGGACCCTATCTGCCCGCCTCGATCACCGGCTTCGCGCACGACGTCTTCACAACGCCCGCCGGATGGGTGCTGATCGGCGCCGGCCTGGGTGCGGGCTTCCTTTTCGCCGTGGTGGTCTTCGCGACCTCGGCTGTGTCCTTCCCGCTGCTGCTCGACCGCGACGATGTCGGCCTCGATGTCGCCATCGGCACGTCGATCCGCGCGGTGAGAGACAACCTCTGGACGATGGCGGCCTGGGGCTTGATCATCGCCGGCAGCATGATGCTCGGCTCGATCCCGGCGCTCATCGGCCTCGTCGTCGTGATTCCGGTGCTGGGCCACGCGACCTGGCATCTCTACCGGCGTCTGGTCGCGCGCGGCGAGGGAACTCAAAACCCGTAGGCCGGGTGAGGGGAGCGTAATCCGGCAATCGGTTTTGCCAGGGGCATCGAATGCCGAGCGTTGCTCGGCTGGCGGATTACGCTGTCGCTCATCCGCCCTACTTCAGACGTGGTGTCGACAAATCACCGCTTGACCGCCCGCAACGGCTGGTGAAACCTGACATATCGCCTCATCGGCCGTCAGAAGCCGGAATGGACGGCGCAGGCAGCGGCGCGGTGATACAGTGACCTTGATCCTGGGAATCGTGGTTCTTCTGATCGTCTGGAGAATCGCGGCGCCGTTTTTCCTCGTCGGCGACCTGAAAACCCGCGTCCTGGGGCTGGAGCGCGAGGTTGCCGCGCTGAAGGCCGCCGCGCGTGCGGCGCAGCCGGAAAGCGCGGCGGCGCCCGCGATCCAGGCCCAACCCGCGATTCCACAACCCGAACCAATACCGGCGGCCGAACCCGCGCCCGTGACTGCGCCGCCCTCAACCCTGGCACCCGCTGTCGAGGTCAACTGGGAAGCGATCGAACGCTGGATCGTCGAGCGCTGGATCATCGCCGCGGGTGGGCTGACGGCGGCGCTGGGCGGGCTGTTCATCGTCCGCTATTCGATCGAGCAGGGGCTGCTCGGCCCGGAAGGCCGGGTGGTGCTGGGCGGACTGGTCGGGCTGGGCCTGATCGCCGGCGGCGAATGGGTGCGGCAGCGGACGGCGGCCAAGACGCCGGAACAGGAGAGCCAGGTGCCCGCGGCATTGGCCGCGGCCGGGCTGGTCACGCTCTATGGCGTCGCCTATGCCGCCCATGCCTTCTACGACCTGATCCCGGCGACCTTGACCTTCATCCTGCTGGCGGCGATCGCCTTCGGCTCGCTCGGCGCGGGCCTGGTCTATGGGCCGCTGGCGGCGGCGCTCGGCGCCGGGATGGGGCTGCTCGCCCCGGCGCTGGTCGCCAGTGACAATCCCGACGCGGCTGTGCTGTTTCCTTACCTGTTCTTCGTCACCGCCGGCGTGCTGGCCCTGATCCGCTACCGCGCTTGGGCTTGGCTGGCCTGGCTGGTTGTGGCGGGCAAGGGCCTCTGGCAGCTGACCTTGATCCCCCCGGTCGGGCGCGGCCAGCGAAAAGGCGCGCAGGTTCACGGGATCGGAGAGTTCGATCACCAGTCTTGTGCGGTCCTGATGTTCGCCGATGCGCGCGCTCATCACGATGGGCAGACGGCCTTGCGGCGCGGTCCCCACACTGGGTCCGGCTCCCGCCTGCGGCAGCGGCTTGGACGGCGCGGTGGGAAGATTGTTCGCC
>CAZNNJ010000501.1:2502-4827 GCA_964574305.1 uncultured Rhodospirillales bacterium
GTGGGGCTTGGCGCGACGGGCTGGGGGTGGGGGGGAAGGGCATCTGGGAGCGGGTCTGGATGCGCTCGGTCGGGGGCGGCCGGCACGAGATGCGCGTCGCCGACCTGAGCGCGGTGCGGGCCCTGGGGGCTTGGCTGCTGCTGCGCGACCCATGGCCGGAGCCGCCCGGGCCATGGTGGCGCTGGGACTGGTCGAAGGCGCCGCTGCCGGTGTGGACGGTGGCGACGACGGTGCTGGGCGCCTTCGGCCTGCTGTGGATATTGGCCGCCGGCACCGGCTATGACGGGGTCGCCGCCACCGGCTGGGGTATCGGCGTCGCCCTGCTGATGCTGCTGACCCGCTGGGCGCCGACTCAGCAACCGCTGGCCGCCATCGTCGCCCTGATGACCGTCGGTCTGGCCGCTTCCTGGCAAGTTCCGGCCATGCCGCGCGACGCCGAGATGCCCTGGCTGGCGCGGGGGCCGCTGCTGGAGCCGGCGCTGGTGGGCTATGCCACACCGATCGCGGCCTATGCCGCCCTGTTCGGCCTCGGCGGCTTTGCCTTGCTGTGGCGGGCGTCGCAGCCGGGCCTGTGGGCCAGCCTGTCGGCTTCGGTGCCGGTGGCGCTGCTGGCGGTGCTTTATGCAAGGCTGGCCGACCTCACCCGCTCGCTGTCCTGGGCCACAGTCGGCATCGGGCTGGCGGTCCTGGCCGTTATCGCCGCCGACCGCACCGCCCGCGGCAAGCCGCGGCGGGAGGCGCCGCTGGCGGCCTATGCCGCCGCGGTCACCGCCGCCATTGCGCTCGCCGCCACCATGGCCCTGCACACTGCCTGGCTGACCGTGGCCCTGTCGCTGGAATTGCCGGCGCTGGCCTGGATCCAGCGCCAAAGCCGGGCAGCCGATACCGATGTGCCGGGCCTGCGCGTGCTCGCCGGCATCATCGCGGTGGTCCTGGCGGTGCGGCTGCTGCTCAACCCCGCGATCGCCGAGTATGGCGGCGATATGCCGATCCTCTTCAATTGGCTGGCCTATGGCTATGGCGTGCCGGCATTGGCCTGCTGGCTGGCAGCCCGCTGGTTCGGGCGCGATCCGGCCGGCGGATGGCTGGAGCCGACCTTGCAATCCGCCGCCCTGGCCTTCGCCACGGCGCTGATGACGCTCGAGCTGTGGCACATCGCGTCGGGCGGCGGGCCGCTGTTCGCGCACGACCAGCCGCTGCGCCAGATCGCGGCGATCGGCGGCGGCTGGCTGACGCTGGGCCTGTTCCTGCTGCGGCTCGAACGCGGCCACTCCCACCCGGTGCGCGACTGGGGCTGGCGGACGATCGGCGGCGTCGGGCTGGGCTGGACCTTGATGATCACCCTGCTGGCCGGCAACCCCTATTGGAACGGTTTCGAGGTCGGCGACATGCCGGTGCTCAATCTGGTGCTGCTGGCCTACGGGCTGCCGGCGCTGCTGCTGGCGCTGGGGGCGAATGAGCTGGCGCGGCAGCGCCATTTCCTGTTCTCCCGGATCGTCACCGCCGCGTCGGTCGTGCTCACCATCGCGACGGTGCTGTTCGAGATCCGGCAGGCCTTCCACGGCAGCCGGCTTGATCTCGGCCCGCTCGTCCAGGCCGAGACCTACAGCTATTCCGCCGGGCTGCTGCTGGTGTCGCTCGGATCGCTGGTCGGCGGGCTGCGCTGGCCGAAAAGCGACCTGCGCCAGGCCGGTTTCGCCCTGCTGGCGCTGACCCTGGCCAAGGCCTTCCTGGTCGACATGGACGACCTGACCGGCCTATGGCGCGCCGCCTCGTTCCTGGGGCTGGGCCTGTGCCTGATCGGCGTGGGCTACGCCTATCAGAAGCTCCAGCGCGGGAGCGCGGCTCCCCTGCGCTAAAACAGATGCCGCCAGCGATAGGTCTGCTGCTCGGCCTGCAGGCGGACGCCCTCATTGGTGTCGATGAAATGGGCGTGGGCCTGGGCCAGTTGCTCGGCAAAGGCGGTCAGCACTCTGATCGCCTTGAAGCGCGGATCGGTGTTGGGCGTGTAGTGCAGCGGCCCGCCGTGATAGGGCAGCGGGTCCAGTTCCAGGTCTATGTCCTGATAGGTCGGAGCGAGGAATTCAGGCTGGAACAGGCGCTCCGGATCGTCGCGCATGAACTTGAAGATATCGTTGTAGTGAACGGAGCGGTTCATGTCGCGCTCCGACTTCGGCGCGGCGGTGACCTTGAGATAGCCCAGCACCGATTTGCTGATCGTCTGCCAAGCCGAGCGGCGGTAAAAATGACCCAGCGATAATTGATGATCCACGAAATCCTTGACCTGCTGGTCGTTCAGCAGCACCGCGTGCTGCCCGGCATCGA
>CAZNNJ010000502.1:0-4817 GCA_964574305.1 uncultured Rhodospirillales bacterium
CCATCTCCTGATAAACCGGCGACGGCGAAAAAGCGACGGACGGCGCCAGCGGAAACCCAAGGATGGGATGAATAAAGAAATCGACCAGGGCGCCGCTATTGTAATAGGTGCCGTCGATCGTCTGCGGGTCGGAGCGGTAGAAATAACTGGTAACCGAGGTCAAGTCCGCGAAGCCGAGATTGGCGGTAATATCGACGTCGGACACCAGGACGTTGTCACGCGCCTGCTCCCCAACCAGTTTGCTTTGTTTGAACAGGCCGGTGGTCACGATATAGGGCGCCGTGCCCGCGCCGGTCGAGTTGGCGGCGCCGGCAGCGGTGTAGAAGCTCGATGAATCTTTGCTGTTAAAATTCTGATAGGTGGTGTTGGCCTGAATGGTCAGATCGTCGTTCGGCTGATAGAGAGCCGAAAAGCGAACCAGCCTTTTCCGATCGCTGTTCACCCCTGCGTTGGCGATATCGCCATTGCCATTATAGTTATCGATCCAGCCGCTGTCGGCACCATAGAGGCCGCCAAGGCGGATGGCGAAAACATCGTTGGTGACCGGTATATTGACCAATGCCGACGTCTCATAATTTACGCCGCCATGAACTGTGCCCGAGAGATCGCTTTCGACGAACCCGCCGAACTCTTCGAGATGGGGCTTGTTCTGGATATATCGAATGGTGCCGCCCAACGAGCTGGCGCCATAGAGCGTTCCCTGCGGTCCGCGCAGCACTTCGACCCGGGCGAGATCGAAAGGAATCGGTTGGGTGGCGCCGCCGTAACGGGAGCTGATGCTGATCGGCGTCTCGTTGAGATAGATACTGATCGTGGAGTCGCCGGCGGTGGAACTGACACCGCGGATCTGCAGTTGGGCGTTTCCCTCCACGCCGCTGGCCTGTACGGAGAGGCCAGCCACAGCACGGGACAGGTCGTCGACAGTATTGATTGCCGTACTGCTCAAAGTTGCGCCGGACAACACGGATATGCTGGCCGGAACCGCTTTCAGATTCTCGGAGCGCTTTTGCGCGGTAACGACGATCTCTTCCAGAGAATCTGAATTGTTCGCAGAAGCCGGCGCGTTCGACGTCGCTTGCGCGGGGTCGGCCGATGCCGTCGCGGCAAAGCACAGAATGATCGCGGTCGAGCACGCTAGCAGATAAAAGTTGCGAAAACCCTTGGTCACGGACACGCCTCCATTATTAGGGAGGCTCAGTGGGGCACGGCTCCGGCTTTGTCGCGCAGGAAACCATCCCGAAGACGCCTGAGCCTCTTCGACATTGATCTCCCGGGCTTTTATCCCGCCGTGCGTCCGGATGCTGTCTCACGTCCGGATGGCATCTCTCGGTCCAGACATTCCTTTCAAGGAACCGGAACCCTAGACGCCCATTTCAAATTATTGCACTGCAAAGAGCGTGCCAGGGCGGCAATAAGCAGCCGATAATACCTGAAGCCGCAGTATCGTTGGGCTACGGATACTTATGCCTCGGCGCACAATGGGAACTGTCGCGTGCAGCATTAGGGTGCGGTGCACAATTCGGCGGCAACTGCCGCCTGAGTGAGCACCTATAAGACAAGCCACGCGCCCCCTCGCCTCTGGGTGCCTCTGGCTCTGTGGTTACGCAAAACAATCTCGGGAATGCCCTGAGGGCGGTCGCCATGGCCCTGAAAACTCCTTAGCTGCAGCCCTTAGCCTCCGACAGCTTCCCCATTTTCCTGTGCTCACAAAAAACTGGTTGTACCTTGGTTGAGATTGGCCGCACCCAATCTCCGACCACATAGGTGGACAAGAACTGGCGGCATTTGATCAAATTTATGGCATTTGCCCCCGTTTTGTGCAGAGTTTGCTGCTTCTCATCGCAGTTGCCCCGGCAGTTTCTGCCCGAGAGGCCGCACAGAAGCGCACAAAGCCGCGGCGCTTGCCGCCCTCAGATTGGTCACAAATTATCCAAATTGGTTGGCACCATTATTGCTTAGAAAAATGGAGATCCGCGGCCTTGCCGCACCGCCAAACGAGCAAGAAGGAGGGAGCTTTGCTGTCAGCCGTTTCGATCCAGGTCAAATCCCGTACTGTCGGGGCGCTCCTCTGCACGTGTGCCATCGCGCTGGCCGGTGCGATCCCGGCCGGCCTCGCATCGGCGCAGTCGGCGGCGGCATCGGATGCGCCGGCGCAATCCGGGCTCGAGGAGGTCATCGTCACTGCGCAAAAGCGCTCGCAGGACGTGGTCGCCATTCCGTCCAGCATTTCGGTGCTGACGGGCGCCGCGCTGAAGGAACAGCAAATCGCCAGCTATGACGATATCACCCGCGCCGTGCCGGGCGTATCGTTCAGCGCTGGCGGCGCACCGGGCCTGAATTTCCTGGAAATGCGTGGCGTGAGTTCGACCTCCGGCGCCGCGACCGTCGGTATCTATCTGGATGAAGTGCCGCTGAACGTCAGAAGCACGAATTACGACGGCAACACCGAGCTGAAGCTGTTCGACATCGACCGTGTCGAAGTGCTGCGCGGACCCCAGGGAACGCTCTATGGAGCAAGCTCCATGGGCGGCACGATCCGCTTCATCCCCAAGGCTCCCGACCTGGAGAATTTCGGCGGCGAGGTCACTCTGGGCATCGGCGGCACCTATCATGGCGGGCTCAATTATGCCAGCGAAGCGGTCGTCAACGCTCCCATCCTGCAGGACAGGCTGGCGGTTCGGGCCGGCATTTCCTGGAGCCAGGACAGCGGCTACATCAACAACCTGGATTACTTCACGCTGAAGCCGCAAATCCAAGGCACGAACGACGAGCGGCCTTTGGTCGGACGCATCGCGGCCCTCTATGAGTTGAACGACGACTGGAGCCTGACCGGCGCCGTCTTCTTCCAGCGGGACAACCTGGCCGACACGTCCGATTTCTATCCCTTTCTGGGCGGCCTCTGGGAGCAGAACAAGCAAACCCGCGAGGGTTCGCACGACAGCGTGGCGGTCCCCAGCCTGACCGTCAAAGGGGATCTCGGTTTCGCCCAGCTGACCACCGTCACCAGCTATTTCTGGCGGCATTTCGACCGCGAGACCGACGGCCAGTATTTCGGCAGCTACGCATTCGCCCACTTCTTCCTCGACTATGCCTACCCGGAAAAAGCGGCGCAGAACGACGCGATCATAGGCAACCTTCCGGGCCCGACGACCTATGCGATCACCCATCATCAGGTGACGCAGGAAGTCCGCCTGGCATCGCCGGACAACAATGACAGTCCTTTCCGCTGGGTCGGCGGTTTCTATTACTCGACCTATTGGGACGAGCGGCACGATTACGGCTTCAATCCTGGCCTGAACGCAGCCTTCAAGGACATCTACGGATTCAGCATCGAGGATTCGGTGTTCGGCTATGGCCCCGGCGGGCCGGCCGTGTTCGCCAACGACATGACGTATATCGAGCAGATCCGCGACAACGAGCAGCAATACGCCCTGTTCGGCCAGTTGGAGATGGATTTGCTGCCGACGCTGCATTTCGCGGCCGGCCTCAGATATCAGTATGCGCGGTCTCAGGAGCTGTTCCAGGCCAGCCTGTTCTACGCGATCGGCAACGACAAGCCATTCAACTCCGTCAGCAAGGACTATGCCTTCACGCCCAAATTCTCGCTGACCTACGATGTCGCGGAGAAATCGACCATCTACGCCACGATCTCGAAAGGCTTCCGGAATGGCGGGCCGACCGGACCGGACCCGAACGGCCCCGGCAACATCTGCGCCGCGGACTATGCCTCGTTCGGCATCAAGAACCCGCCGACCACCTATGGGCCCGACACGATCTGGAACTATGAGATCGGCACGAAGGCGCGGCTGCTCGACAACACACTTTCAATCAACGTGTCCGGCTATTACATCGACTGGAAGAACATCCAGCAGAATATCTATCTGCCGACCTGCGGTTTCAATTTCACGTCGAATGTTGGCAATGCGGAGATCTTCGGCGCGGAATGGGAAGTTCTCTATCAGCCCACGGCCGGGCTCAAGCTGGGACTGAACGGCAGCATCGAGCGCGCGCAGATCCTGAGCTCGCGCAATCCGCAGACCGTTCCGGTCGACTCCAAGATCATCTTCGTGCCCGACTGGACGATCGACGTAACGGCTGAATACAGCTATCCGATCGACGATGTTTATCTCGCCTTCGTCCGGGCCGATTACGATTATACCGGCCCGTCGCACGGCAGCTATCAGGTCCTGAACCCGAATTATAAAGACCGTTCCTACGGCGTGCTGAACGGCACGATCGGCTTGGAATGGGACAACTGGACGGCATCCCTGTTCGCCAAGAACCTGACGAACGATCACAAGATCATCCAGGAGCCGCAGATCAACTCCGTGTATGGCGGCTACACCGTCCGGCCCCTCACCTATGGGGCCTCGGTCAAGCGGACCTTCTAGGCCGGCCATCGATCTGGCCGAGCGGTCAGGGCTCGGCCAGAGACTGAAATCGGGTAAGAGAATGGCCCAATCACCGACGCTTAGGAACGATCACCCCATCGTCGCGCGAATCGCGTCCCATCTCGACCATCTCGGGCTGAGATCGGGCTCGAAGCTGCCGGCGGAGCGCGAACTGGCGCGGGAGCTTGGGATCACCCGCTCGGTCCTGCGCACGGGGTTGGAGCGGCTCGAGGCCGACGGCTTGATCTGGCGCCATGTCGGCAAGGGCACTTTCGTCGGCCCGCAATTGCGAAGCGGACAAGCCGGCCCGTCGATCGATTTCCAGAATGTGATGAACCCACAGGATCTAATGGAAGTGCGCGTGTTCCTGGAGCCACCGGCTGTGGCGCAAGCGGGATCGCCATCATCGTTATGCCGAGCGGCAGC
>CAZNNJ010000503.1:0-4801 GCA_964574305.1 uncultured Rhodospirillales bacterium
CCCTCCGTGTCCTTTACCTGCCAGACCGGTCCCTGCAGATGGCCTGCTTGTCTGGAGGCAATGCCGGCGAGAACGCGCGAGGCGTGAAGTGACTGACACAAGGGCTCACCACCCACAACGCGCTGGGGGTCGCGATGGTGCTGATGTCGGGCGAGGTCGTGCGCCTGGTCGGCAAGCATCTGGCTCACGAGGGCTACGACCTGCTGGGCGTCGTCATCGGGTCGGAGGGGATGCTGGGCATCGTCACCGAGGTGACGGTGCGCATCCTGCCCAAGCCGCCCGGCGCCCGCGCCGCGCTGATCGGCTTCGGTTCCGACGAAGCCGCCGGCGATTGCGTCGCCCGCATCATCGCCGCCGGTATCATCCCGGCGGGCATGGAGATGATGGATCGGCCGTCGGTGAAGGCGGTGGAGGAATTCGTCCATGCCGGCTACCCGCTGGACGTCGAGGCGCTGCTGATCGTCGAGCTGGACGGCCCGCTGGCCGAGATCGACCATCTGCTGGGCCTGGTCGAAAAGATCGCCCGCGACTGCGGCGCCGTCAGCCTCCGCGTCAGCAACTCGGAGGCCGAGCGCCTTCTATTTTGGGCAGGGCGGAAGGCCGCCTTCCCGGCAACCGCACGCCTCGCCCCCGACTATTACTGCATGGACGGCACCATCCCCCGCCACCAGTTGAGCCGCGTCCTGGGCGAAATCCGCGCCCTGTCGGAGCGGCATGGGTTGGGCGTGGTCAATGTCTTCCACGCCGGCGACGGCAACCTGCACCCGCTGATCCTCTATGACGCGAACAAGATGGGCGAGATCGAACGCGCCGAGGCCTTCGGCGCCGATATCCTGCGCCTCTGCGTCGATGTCGGCGGCGTGCTGACCGGCGAGCATGGCGTGGGCGTGGAGAAGCGCGACCTGATGGAATACCAGTTCGACGAGCCCGACCTGGAGCGGCAGCAGCAGCTCAAATGCGCCTTCGACCCGGATGGGCTGCTGAACCCAGGGAAGGTGTTTCCGAAACTGCACCGCTGCGCCGAAATGGGGCGGATGCACGTCCACGGCGGCCAGGTGCCGTTTCCCGAGCTGGAACGGTTCTGAAACCCCTCGCCTGCGAAGCGGGAGAGGGAGGGGCCCGTTGCGTAGCAATGGGAGGGTGAGGGTAGGATTTATCCAAAGAGGCACCCTTACCCAGCTCCGGCTAAGCTCACTGCGTTCGCTAAGCCTCCGGCATCCCTCTCCCGCTCGCGGGCGAGGGGATTCGAATTTCAGACTCGCATATTCCCATTTTGTTCTGTATACGATCCCGTCTGGGCGCCACTTCGGGTGCCTCTCAGAGGGGGTAGCCATGATGCACACCTACGACTTCCCGCCCTTCGACCGCATGAATGTCGAGCGGCCGACGCAGCACGCCATCATGTTCCTCGTCTATCCAAGCCCATCGGATGCGGCGACCATTTCCGGCCGCAACCACCGCTTCCGCGACAGGGCCGGTCTGAGAGGCCGCGCTCTTTTGACCGAACGGCTGCACATCACCGTGTTCAGCCTCGGCGTATATCCGACCGTGCCCGAGGATCTGATCGCCAAGGCCTGCAAGGCCGCCGCGATGGTCGTTTCGCCGCCGATCGAGATCGTCTTCAACCGGTTGGAGACTTTCGAGCGGAAGTCTTCCGATCAGCCGCTGGTCCTCACGGGCGCCGATGGCTTGAATCCGCTGCGCCGGTTCCGCGAGGAGTTGGCGATGGCGCTGATCGATGTCGGGCTGGGCAGGTTCGCCAAGACCGGCTTCAACCCGCACATGACCCTTCTTTACGACCGCCGCACGGTCAGGACCCGTGCCATCGATCCCGTGCGCTGGACGATGACCGAGTTCGTGCTGGTCGACAGCCTGCGCGGCCAGACTAAGCATGTGCCGCTGGCGCGCTGGCAACTGCGCGGCGAGCCCAACGGTTAAAGGCACCCATCGTGCAGCGAAGCCTACCCACGGTGCGCGGTAATTCCGATTGGGGAAATAGACGAGCGGCGTTATTCTCAAGGCCTCCGTTTACGCTGCGGTATCGGGCAACGACCGGGCTGGAGGAACGTCATGAAGGGGAAGTTCGCATTGCCGCTTGCGGCGGCACTGTTTGTGCTGCCGGTCTCGACGGGCGCGGTCGCCGCGCCCGAACTTAAGGCGCCGATCAAGGAATACGACTCGCCGACCAAGGACTCCCATCCGCACGACCCTGCGCGGGGGATCGACGGCGCGCTGTGGTACACGGAACAGAGGGCCGACAAGCTCGGCCGGCTGGACCCCGCGACGGGGCAGTCGCAGGAATTTCCCTTGAAGCCGGGCTCCGGGCCGCACGGGCTGGTCTCGGACGGGGACGGCGCGATCTGGTTCACCGCCCAGGGTGGCGGCTATATCGGCAAGCTCGATCCCAAAACCGGCCAGGTAACGGAATACAAGCTGCCGGATCCGAAGGCGCGCGACCCGCATACGCCGGTCTTCGACCAGCGCGGCATCCTGTGGTTCACCGTCCAGGGCAGCAACTTTGTCGGACGGCTCGACCCCAGGACCGGCGAGATCAGGCTGAAGCCGGTGCCGACGGCGGGCGCCCTGCCCTATGGCATCGTCATCAGTTCGAAAGGCGTTCCGTTCTTCTGCGAGTTCGGGACCAACAAGCTGGCCAGCATCGATCCGCAGACGATGGAGATCAAGGAGTACACACTGCCGCAGAAGGACACGCGGCCCCGGCGGATTGCCATCACGAAGGACGACGTTCTCTATTACACCGACTATGCCCGCGGCTATCTCGGCCGTTATGACCCCAAGACCGGCAAGGCCGACGAATGGCAGTCCCCGGCCAAGAGCGACGCCGATCCCTACGCCATCGCCGTCGCGCCGGACGGCACCGTCTGGTACGCCGAAACCGGGGTCGAGCCGAACACGCTGGTGCGGTTCGACCCGAAAACAGCGACCTTCGCCGAAGAGAAGATACCGTCCGGCGGCGGTGTCGTCCGCAACATGGTGGCGACGCCGGACGGCAAGCTCTATCTGGCCTGCAGCGGCGTCAACAAGGTGGCGATCGTCGATATCAAATAGGGCGGCGTTCAGGCGCGTCGAAACCGCAAGAACGACAAGGTGGCGTGGAACTCTTCGCGCTGTATCGGAGAGTCCCACGCCAACCCGACTATCGATCGTCGCGTGACCCGATCACGGCCCCACTGTCAGGTTATTGGCGCTCACACGCGATTGCCATTTCGTCAGCTGTGCATCCTCTGTCGCGGAAGTGACCGAAGTCATCGACAATTGGGTGTTGCTATAGCACAGCGATGAAGGGCACCCCTGAAAGTTGGGAAGGCTGAGATGAACAGGCGCAGTCCTGGCATTGCCGAGGCTGTTGAGCGTCATGATCGTCCAGCCATACGTGTTATCGTGCGCGGTGTTATTGTAATACACACTCGATGATTGGTGGTAGACGCCGTTCCAAACAGTCAGCGGGTTGGAGTATGTGGCTGCAAACCAGCTTCCATCGCTCTTGAGCCGGCCTGTCGAGACAATGACATTGTTGAAAATCTGGTTGTCGTGACCCGAGTTGATCCCCACACCTTGAGCGCCGCCATTGTTGACGACGAAGTTATTGAAGATGTGCACGAACGCAACCGTGGTCGATGCCGTGTCGGAACGACTGCCGTCCGCGGTGATCGCCTCGGACGTTACAGCGTTCGCGGCGCAGCAGGCGGCAACCTGACTCGGCCGGGCCGCATAGCCGCCGTAAAAGTAGTTGTCGTGGACTTCGATCGGTGTATTCGCCGTTCCGCTGGAGCGGTAGATGTTGACGATGTCGCCCAGCGATTTCAGCGGCGAGGTTTGAATGAAGCTGTTCCATGCGATCTGCGCGTACGTCATGTTTTGCATGGAATCCATGATCACAGCGTGATTGCCGTTATCCTGGCCGAATTGCATATGCGCGGCATCGGTCAGACGGCCACCGGCCCCATCGCTGTCGGCTCCATCCAGATCATGGACCTTGTTGTACCGAAATATGAATGAGCTCGGCTTCATATTTCCCCAAAAATTCACGCCAAATGCGAAGCCCGTGATGTCGTTGCGCTCGACAGTCAGCTTTCCCGCCTGCATGACGCGCAGGAACGCCCCACGTTCCTTGCCGTAAATCTTCGGATCAAGTCCGACGCCGTAGCAGCCATGGACCGTGAGCTGCGCGCCGATATAGTCGGATTTAATGCCATCTCCCACTGCGCTTACGTTACAATTTAGAAGTGTCACCGGTTGGGTGGTTTTGATCGAAACCGCCGGCGTGCTCGGATTGAGGCTTTGCCAGTTGCCGGTATAGGTCCCGCCCGTTGTGATGGTGATCGGACCGCTGAACTGAATAGTGGAAGCAGAAGCTATGGGAGCGACAATTGAGGCTATAGTTAGACCAAGAGAAAGTACGGTAATTCTCACTGTTTATCCTTGCTAGACTGTTGTTCCTGGTGCTTCATCGCGGGTCCTGCTGTCCACAGGTCGCGACTGACGGGCCATACCCAGGAAAGGGTTACCTAGCAAGCGGTACCCCATAATATTAACTGAGGCATTTTTGTGGTCGCCGCAAATGAATTGCACGCGTATGACCCGGGAAAATACGATTTACTTTATGTAAATGATTGAATACTCATAATTTTTTGAACAATATTTTTCTGTTTTTGCTGAGGATTCTTCGGTACGCGGTTTTATTGTCGCAGGCCTAATGTGGGCGGGTGCCGGGAAGGCGGCCCGCGTCATAATCCGCAAGCCGTAATCCACAAGGTGGGAAATCGGGACAGCTCAGAGT